>JBKHCQ010000068.1:0-11974 GCA_046541755.1 Anaerolineales bacterium
GAGGATCTCCCTCATCCTCGCATCTGACCTCGTGCCACATCCCCTGCTGAGGCGGCGACGTCAGCAGCTCCGGCAAGGTGCGATCGCCTAAATGGGTGAGCGTATCGCCCACACGGGCATTGGCCAACAGCGCCAAGTGCTCCCCGGCGACAGGGTTGCTCAACACGACACGATGTTCCTCATCCAGCGAGAAGACGCCCTCCGGCACCGTCTCGATGATCTGCTGGATTCTGCGAACTTGCGCGCGGTTTTGGGCCAGCAACCGCTCCCGTTCCTCCTCGGCCCGCTTGCGTTTGGTGATGTCCATGATGCTGATTAGGACACTGTTGAACTTTTCCGAGATCTCCGGGATGGTCATCGTCAGGATGACGTTGAGGCGCTCACCGTCCAACGTGCGGTTGATCGTCTCGCCCTGGAAGTGGGGCTGGCCGGCCGCGATGGCCAAAATCTCTTCGCGGAGGATTTTGGCCGTCTCCGGCACAAAGATGCGGCCTAAATTGCCCAACATCTCCGCTTTGTCCCGGGCGCCGAACATCCGGACCGTGGTCTGATTGACGTCCACGACTTCGATCATCTGCGCGGCCCGCGCGATGAATTCGGGATGCGCGTCCAGGTAACCGGCCATATCCGTGACGCCTTGGGCCTGGAGGCGATCGATGGCGGCCTTGATGCCGGAGAAGTCCTCCTCCCAGAGCGAGACCGCCGCCGTCTCGAAGATCGTTCGATAGCGGGCTTCGCTGGCGCGGAGGGCCTCTTCTATCTGTTTGCGCGCGGTGATATCGCGCCCCAAAACGATCAGGCCTTTGCGACGCCCATCCTCATAAAAAAGCGGTACTTTGATCACGTCGAAAATCTTGCCGCCGTCATTAGGCGTGGGGATCAACTCCTCGCCCCGGCAGACTTCGCCTCTGCGCCACGCGATCTCATCCGTCTGCTCGCAGGTCAAGAAGGCCTCGCGATAGAGGGGTAAGGTGTACTCCGCCAGTTCAGAATCGCACTTCCCTTTGTAATCCACACCTTGCAGATAAAACAACTCCAGATCGGCCTGGTTGGCCTCGAGCCAGCGCCCCGCGCCATCTTTGAAGCAGATGATGTCCGGCGAGGCCTGGATCAACGTCTTGAGCCGCGCCTCACTTTCGCGGAGGGCCTCTTCTATCTGTTTGCGCGCGGTGATGTCGGTCGCGATGCCGCAGAGGGCCACCGGCGCCCCGCGATCATCGAAGATGGTCTGGGTGCGCACATCTAAGGTGATGGCCTGACCTTCAGCGTCATAGTTGACAACCTCGCCGCGCCACTCGCCCTGCGCCAGGGTCTGATCGAGGATCTCCTGCTGTGTCACGCCTTGGCCGGGATCCTCGCCGTAGCTTTTGATATGATCGCCTAAAAGCTCCTCGCGGGGACGTTTCAACACCTTCGTTTCTGCTTGATTGACGTAGGTGACATTCCCCGCGAGATCGGTGATCGTCACCATATCCTGGATCTGATCCAGCACGAGGCTTTGCAGCGAAAGCTGCTTCTCGCTCTCCTGTTGCGCATCCTTGGCCTGCTGACGCTGGAACATCACGGAAAAATGACTGGCCAAGGTCTCGATGGCGGAGCGATAGCGAATCTCCTGCCCCCGGGTCAAGATGATCACGCCGCCGTAGGGCTGGTCATCCAGCGCGAAGCCCACGGTGTAGACCGCGTCGATGCCCAGGAGGCGCATCACGCGCCGGCCGATTGCCGGGGGAAATTTCTCGGCCAGCAGGACGTCCAGCCCGCCCGGCAAGCGCTCCAAGCGCCCGGAGGTGTAAAGATGCGCGGCATCGCGCATCTCATCCGCCCGCAGTGTGAATTTGTGCGGATCAATGTTCAAAATCTTCAGCGCCGGCTCCAACACCGACGGCTCGATCGTCATCGCGCGCAATCGAATCGCATCTAAATTTCTGTCGTAGAGCGAGACGAAGACGTAGGCCCGGGGATTGACGCTGTGCACGCGCTCGGCGATGAGTTGACAGAGCGCGTCAATGTCTCGCGTCCGGCTGGCTTTGATAATGGTCTCGTTGATAAATTGCAGCTCGCGGATGGACTTCTGCCGCTCTTCGGCGGCGCGCTGCTGACGCGCGCGCGTCTTAGCCCGCGCCAGCGCCTGCTCGATGGCCGATGGCAGCCGGTCGAGGTCGTGGAAGAGCACATAATCGGCGGCGCCGTGGGTCAGCGCCTCGATGACGACGGATTCGCCTCGCGGCTCAGAGACGACGATGATGGGGAGGTCGGGGCATTGCTCGCGCGCCACCGTCAGCGCCGCGAGGCCCGCGTAGCCGGCTACATCATAGCCGATGAGGAGGAGATCGCAGGTTCCCGCGCGTAACGCCCGCCGCCACGCGCGCGCGGACGAGGCGACGTTCAGGGTGATCGCTTCCTCCTCAAGGCGCGCGGAGACCTGCGCGATATGATCGGGGTTGTCTTCTAGATAGAGTATCGAAAGAGAGGTCATACGTTACGCTCCATATCCAAGCCGAAGGGATTGACGCGGGTTGCGCCGCCACTTTCTGCTGCATAATGTAATCGGCTCTTATGGGTATTTAGGTGAAGTTCGTAGCCCGCAGATAAATCGCGGGCTAGAAGCTAAAGTCGGCTCGCCACAGGTCGGTAGACCTGTTGGTCAATGAAAGCCGACTGAAATGGATGAGGTTTCCCGGCATTGAGTCGGCTTTTAGCCGACTTCAGCTTTCAGACGGGTAGTTCACTGCCCGGCACCCGGCGAGTCTCTCATACATAAAACTATTTCACCTATTTACCTACATGAGCCAATGTAATCCATCACCTCATCCAGGCTCATCCTTGCGCCGGCGCGCTCGGCCGCGCGCCGCGCGTCTTCGTCGAGGGCCGCGCAGGCGGGGGCGAGGTGCGTCTCAAGCTTTTGCTGCTCAGCTTCGGAGAGCGGCGCGCCGATTTCCGCGCGCAAGGCATGGGCCGCCCCGCGAAGTTCTAATGCCTGCATAGCTTGCCCTTGTTTGGCAAGGGTACATCCAATATCCTCAAACAAATAAGCGAGGGCGCGTTTGTCGCCTAACTGGTAATTGAGGGTTAAACTTTCGCGATAGAGATTGTAAGCGATCTCGTAATCCCCTTGTTCGCGCACAACGTTGCCCAGGTTATTCAGCGAATTTGCAAGATACCACTTGTCACCCACATCACGCTGCAAGATCACTGCCTCTTCAATTCTCTCGCGCGCCAGAGCAAAGTCCTTTTTATCCAACGCCAGGTTCCCCAAGTTATTGAGCGCAATAGCGATAGCATGTTTATCGCTAATATCACGCCAGATAGCAGCAGCTTCTTTATAGTACGATTCTGCCAACGCTGTATTCCCGTGGAAACGCGCGATGATGCCCAGGTTATTAAGCAGACTCGCGATGCTTGGTTTATCATCCAACTCACGGCGAATATCAAGACTCGCCTCATAAAGCTGCCGCGCTATGTCGTAGTTCCCTTGCTGAGCGGCCAACGTGCCGGAGTAATGCAAGACCTGCCCCACGCCCTCGCGATCCTCGAGATTCTCGAAGTCAAATTGCGCGCGCTGAAGCCACAAGGAGGCCTCATCGTATTGCCCTTGTTTTCTCAGCAATTCGCCGATGGCCATATAGCATCGAGCTTGAGCATGGGGATCACTCAGGGATTTGGCTACCTCATGGGCCTGTTGATAGAGTTGATGCGCCGCCTCCCACTCCCCCACGCGCTCCAAGACCTGCCCCAACTTGAACATCACATCGATCTGCTCCTCATCGGCCAGCAGGGGCAGCAGCCGCCGATAATAACTGATGGCGGCCTCGTTGGCGTAGTGTTCCTGCGCCCATTCGCCGGCCTGGAGCAGATATTCGCGCTTCTTGACCTCGTTCTCGCTGTGCTCGTAGTGATAGGCTAACAGATCCACAAATTGATCCAATTTATCGGGGTAGGTTTGCTCGATAAAGCGCCCAATCTGCTCATGAAGCATCGCGCGGAAGGCGTAGGGCAGCGTCTCGTAGGCGACTTCTTGCGTGATGATGTGCTTGAAAAAGTAGACCAACTCCGGGTCGCGCGATTCCAGTAACATCAAGTCCATCTGGCGGAGGATGTCCAAATCGCCGCGCACGCGGGCCATTTCGCCCAGTTGGGGATAGGCGCCCCACAGCCAGGCCGCGCGGAAGACCCGGCCCACCACGCTGGCCACCTTGAGCGCGCTCTTCTGGCTCTCGGTCAGTTGATCGATGCGGCTGAGGATCAGGCTGTGCAAGCTCGACGGCAGATCCACCTCCGCCAAGGTCGCCACGGCCTGCAAATCTAAGTTGTGATTGTGCAGGTAGTTGAGCAGCTCTTCGATATAGAAGGGATTGCCTTCGGCGCGGGCTGTGATCTGCGCGACCAGCGCCTCGGAAGCGCCGGAGGTATCGCCATAGAACTGGTGAATCTTGAGCGCGATCAGGCGATCCACCTCGCTCTCATCGAACTCGGTCAGGGCAATCTCGGTGAAGTAGGGCAAGGGGGTGACCTTGAGCGTCTCCAGGCGGCTGATCGTCGGCGGGCGGTAGGCGAGCACGATGACGACGGGCAGATCGGCGATGCTCTGTCCGATGGCTTCGAGCAAATCGTGCGAGAGCGCATCCAACCAATGCACATCCTCCAAGACAAACATCAGCACCACGCCCGAACTCGCCCGCGCCCGCACACAATCCACCAACATCGTTTCCAGCGAGGTTTTACGCAGCTTGGCGTCCAACGCGCGGGTCATGTCGTTATCTGGGATAGACAGGTTAAGGACGGCGCCTAGAAGCGGCAGTCGCTGCACCAACGCCGGATCGATCTGCCGCAATTGTTGCTCCAGCGCCTGGATGTGCGTCTCCAGCGGCCAACCTGGGTCTAATCCAAAAAAAGCTTGCCAGATGGCCTGCCAGACCAAATAGCTGGTGTCCGTGCCATACGATTGGCACTCGCCGCCGTAGAGGGCGAAACCCCGCTCTTGCGCCAAGCCGATAACCTCGGCGACCAGGCGGGATTTTCCCAGGCCCGCCTCGGCCGTGATCCCCACGATCTGCCCGCGCCCGGCTTGCGCCTGCTCTAACTTCTCCGCGATCAGGGCCAACTCCGCCTCGCGCCCGACCATCGGGAGGGTGTACTGGGCGGCCTGGAGGTGCCCCATCTGCCGGGGACGCAGCTTTTCCACGCTAAAGATGGGGATCAGATCGCGCTTGCCCTTGAGTTTGACGGGCGGCAACGCCACGCTAATAAAATCGCTTTCCACTTCCTCCCAGACGTGCTTGCTGATCAGAATTTGACTGGGCGCGGCGGTCTGCATCAGGCGCGCGGCCAAATTCACATCGTCGCCAATGGCGCCATAGGTGCGCCGCACCGACGCGCCGTACGCGCCCGTGCGCATGCGCCCCTGAGCGATGCCGATCTGGACATCGCGAATAAAGGGCAGCGTGGGCATTGCCTCGCGCAAATCCACCGCCGCCGAGACGGCGCGCATCGCGTTGTCCTCGTGCGTGATCGGCGCGCCGAAGACCGCGTAGAGGTAGTTGCCCTTGTCGCCGATGGTCAACTGGAGCACCGCGCCATCGTAGCGGGCGAAGATGCGCTGCACCTGGGAGACAAACGTATCTAACTTTTTCCCGGCCTCGCGGTCGACATCATATTCCAGCCCGCTGAAGCGGAGGAAGAGCGCCGCCGCCGGCCGCAGTTCGGCCATAAACTCCCCTTGGCCGCTGCTGAGCCGTTGGTAGATCTGGGGCAGCAGCCACGCGCGCACCTCATCCACGGGCAGCGCCTCGGGCGGGATGGGTGACCAGGGCCGCGGCGGCACGTCCCGGCGCAGGCCAGCCACCACGCCATAGCGCGCGCCGGGCGTCGTCCCCCGTCGATACTCCGCGATATGCGCGTGGCGCGCCACGGCGGCCAAGGCATACGGGCCGAGCACGACCTCGCCCTTGTTCGCGTGGTGCTCGGCGGCCACCATGCGATCTAGCGTGCTGCCGGCCATCGCGTCCATAATCTGGATCGCGGGATCGCCCACCAGGACGCGCCGCACCGAGCCGGTCGCCACCGCGACCTTGACGGCCAAGGAGACGGCAGCGCCGGACGGTATCGTCACCTGCTGGAATTGCTGCATCGCCGCCTGCATCGCCAACGCGCACGTTGTTGCTCGGAGGCCCACGTCGCCATCTAACCAACAGGTGATGGCGTCGCCGCTGAAGACCAGGACGCTGCCGCCATAGCGATGCAATTCGCCGATGAGGGCGTCGTAGACCTGATTGAGATGATGCGTTAGCTCCTCCGCGCCGCGCTGCGGCCCCAATTCCTCTACGAGCGCTTCGGTGAGCGCGGTAAAACCGGAGATGTCGGCGAAGAGCGCCGCGCCCCGCGTGTACTCCGGGATAGCTTGCCCGTGAAGCAACGCTTGCCGGCGATCCATAGGGATGTAGGTGCTGGGTGTTTCTATCATAAGATTGCCGCTATTTCCTTAGACTAAGTTTAATCGGACTGTCGGATAACAAGCGGGAGGAAAAGAACTGAACCTTCTTGCGAAAGCATCTTGGAACTGGGCAGGTAGCGCTCGTCGCGCAAATCGATCACCGCGCCGTCCTGCAAGGTCACCGCATCGCCGAACGTCACGAGCACCGATTGCAGGTAGGCCGGCAGATCGGCGGCGGCGACGGTCGCGCGGCCAAGGTAATTGGTCGTGAGGGCCGCTTCATAATCCCGGCCCCGCGTCGCGCCCTGGGCGATGAAGAACATCGTGGTTTCGGCCAGCGGCCCGCCGTTGGCATTCGTCAACGTCGCAGTGAGCATCCCATCCGCACCCAGCGCCGCGATGGCCGCCATCGAATCCGGCTCAAGCGTGATGTTGGTCGCTTGCCGCGTGATGGTGAAGGGGTGCGCCATGGATGCCGCCTCGAATTTGCTGTTGCCCTGGAAAGCGGCGCGCATCTCGTAGTCGCCCGGCGAGGTCAACAGCGCCATCCGCACCGTCGCGGCGCCATTGGCGTCGGTTTGGGCATACCGCCGCTGCGAACCGAGACCAAAAGCAATCCGCTCGCCGGCAACAGGCGCGGGCGATATATTCGTGCCGGTGATCATCAACTGGGCGGTGACGGTGATGCGGGCGCCGTAGGGCGCTCGCGAGGAAGAGACCGTAAGGTTGAGGAGCGTGGATTGCGGCGGCTCCGGCGGCGGGCCGGGCGTCTCCGACGCGATAGTCGCCAGGCTGTGATATTCGCCCAAGTTCGTATCCATACTCACCAGCCCCACGCCATTGACCGCCTGCACGATGTAGCGCAGAGCTTCGGGCGACGCGCCCTCCTCCAGCGTGAGCACGCCGCGCCACAACGTCGACTCCTCGTCATCCTGCACCAAATCGAGCGACTGCCACTCCCCCGCCAGTGTGCCGCTGATCGCGCTGTAGGTCACCCAGACCTCCTGGATGCCCGCCGCCGGATCGCCGTAGGCTCGCGCGGTGAAGGTGACGACATCGCCCCTGCTCACGGCCTCGATCTGCGAGAGCGTCGGCGGCGCGGCCAGCGCCGGGACGTGGCCGTTGTAAGATTCTGTGTTGCTGCTGTAATAGAAGCGGAAGTCCATCGTCTCGAATTGCCGCAACCTTCCCTGCCCCGATAGATCGCCGCCGCTCTCATCAAACTCGAACCAATACTGGGCCGGGGTCAACATCAAATGCGCGCTGCTCTCCTGTTGGCGCAACGCCTGGAAGTAATTGACCTGCCAGGGGCGGATGGGGTAGAAGACCGAGGTCGGGAAGAGGCCGTGCACACCGCGCATCTCGGTCGCCGGCGCGCCGGTCAGCGCCAACACATCCTCGTGATCGGTGTACGCGCCGCCCCGAAAGCCGATACCGCGCATCGCCATATCGGGGAAGCCCACCTCGTAGATCGCCAGCGGCAGCGCCGGCTCCATCGGATTGGCGACCACGCCCTCCGGCCCGGAGAAGTAGGCCGCGGCAATCTCCTGCATCGTCCCGCCATCGATGGTTGTGAGATGCACCGTGTGGCGCGTCAAGGGCGGCGTGACGGTCAGATCCGCGTAGGCCAGTTCCAATGTCAAGCCCGGATTGGTGGTGAAAGGCATCACCGCGTCAATCTGCGATATATCCGCCGTTGAGAGCGGCTGCATAGCGGCGTTCCGCTGCGGGAAATCCACCCGCAGCATCGGCAGGCCGAAGAGCGTCGCCTGCATCACGGACTTGGTGTGGATGCCGCGCCAATTAGCCGTGCCGGCCATATACTGGTGCTTGGCGTCGGTCAGGGCCTGTCCCAACGGCACGGGGCTGTTGCCTTGGCGCAGTTGCCGGGTGAAATCGCGATAGAGGCGCTCGCTGTACTCGATGAAATCCGTATCGCCATATTGATAGCCCGTGCCGGCGATGAGCGTCGCGCCTTGGCGGGCGAACGCCTGCGCCCAATCCGGCTCCAGCGTGACGCCGGGGACATCGTGCGCGTCCACGATGTTGTAGCCGGAGTGGCAGCCCGCGCTGTAGAAGATGGCGTTGGTCATATCCACCGTTGAGGAGACAACCTCGGTGCTCAAGAAGCGCGTGCTGTAGTCGGCGGCTAAGGCGCTGCCGGCGCTGAAGTGTCCGGCCAAGAAGGCGATATCGTAGCGATGATGGACCACCAACGCGCGCAGATCCTCCGCCGTCCACGCGCGCGGATCCTGCGGCGAGATCGTCGCGGTCAAGATGAGCGTGTCGGCGGGGGCGCCGATCCCTTTTTCTAGCTCTTTTTGCACATCGCGGGCCGCATCTTCCAAGAAATCATAGCCCGTTACCAGCGCCGAGGCGGGGGAGACGACGCCGTCGGGCGTGCTCAAGTAAGCGTCGATCACCCGCATCATATCGGCGGGCGTCTCCACCAGCCGCCCAATGCCCAGTTCTGGCACGGGGAGCTTGTGCTCCTTCTGCGAGAGATTGACTCGCGCCGCGTAGCGATCCTGGCTGAGGACATATCCAAGCTTGAGGCTAGCCTGCGAGGCGGTGTTGTCCCGCACCGGCGGCACGTAGCCCGATTCATTGGCCAACATCGCCTGGTCGGGATGCCGGAAGAAGGGGATCACGTCGTCGTTGCCCACGATGACGATGTATTCCAGCGGATTCTCGTCCCAGTAGCGATCCGACACGGCCTTGACGGCCTCGGCCACGAGATTCTTGGCGTAGGGGCACGTGGGATGGGCGTCGGCCTGCGCGTTGGCCGCCGCGACGCGCGCATCCTGCCCCACATCCACAATGACGCCTGCGACCTCCGGGCGCGCGGCCAGCGTCGCCAACTCCGATTGCAGCGTCTGCGTCGCGCCCGTCATCCGCCCGAAGTCCGCTAAGATCACCGTTTTGTAGTCGCCCGCCGTGGGTGTGAGGCTGGTCACGGGCAGTTCGTCGGTCACGCCGTGGCAGATGTCGCTCTGGATGATGAGATTCAAGCTGAAGGGGTTGGCGGCATCGTGAACTTCCCCGCGCCCGCGCACGCGGATGTAGAAATCGCCCGCATTTTGCCAGGTGTTCAAGATGATGCCCTCACCAGTCGTGCCGTTAAACGCAGAGATACCGATCAAACTGCGCATCTGGGCGCTGGCAAACGCATCGGGGGCAAAGGCATCCGGGGCAAAGGCGTCGGGCGCGAAGGCATCGGGCGCGAAGGCATCCGGGGCGAACGCATCCGGGGCGAAGGCGTCGGGCGCGAACGCATCCGGGGCGAACGCATCCGGGGCAAAGGCGTCCGGGGCAAAGGCGTCCGGAGCAAAGGCGTCGGGGGCGAAGGCGTCGGGCGCGAACGCATCGGGCGCAAAAGCATCCGGGGCGAAGGCATCCGGAGCGAACGCATCGGGCGCAAAGGCATCGGGCGCAAAAGCATCGGGCGCAAACTCCGCGTCCAATTCCTCCAGATCGTTCGTGTCCGTCAGCGTCGTGAGCGACCGGTACGTCTCCGCGATGTCCTTGTAGACGGTCAGATCATAGTTCGCAGGGAGGTCGGTGAGCGCGATGATGAGCCGGCTCTCTGGCTGAACGGTAACCTTGTACCAGCGCGATTCGCCTGGCCGGGTGATGCGCTGTTCGATGCCCGCGCGGTAGGTGTTAGTTATAGCCTCGTGCCACTGCAAACGATGCGCTTTTGGCCACGAGGTGTTGTCGATGCCCGGCACGGCGCAGAAGGAGAACTCGGAAGTGTCGCCGTCGGGATCAGTCGCCGTGGCGGCGACGAAGTGGCCATCGGGCACCGCGCGCGCCAATTCGGCGCGGAAGTAGACATTCCCCCTCGCGTCCGTCTCGACTACGTGCGCGCCGAGGAAATCCTGGCCCTCGCCGTAGCCGCTCGCATCGCACGCGGGGCTGCTGAAGAAGCGCAGCGTGAAGGTGGTGCTCGGTACGCTGTGCAAGCGCCCGCGAATCGTGGTGGTGACGGTGTCGGTGATGACGCTGAGCAGCACAGGGAAGTTCTGCAAGTTGTTCGGCCCGCTATCGACATCTAACTTGTCGTTGTGGGTGACGCCATCCCCGGCCAGATCGATGCCCAACCCGCCGTTGCTGTGAATTCGATTGCGCAGCAGCGCGTTCCCGTGGCTCGCGCTGCCCTTCACGAGGATGCCAGCGCCGTCGTTGTAGGCGATGAGATTCTCGCTCTCCGCCGTCAGGCCGCCGATGCGATTGGCGCTGGCGCCATCGCGGATGAGGATCCCGTTGATGTTGGGCACAGCGATGAGACCGCTGACATCCACGCCGATGCGATTGCCGATGACAACATGATGCATCGCGCCGCTGCCGCCGATGATCACACCGGCGTCCTCATTCCCACTGATGAGGTTGTCGGCGATAGTATTCTCGGCGCCTCCCTCGGAGATCGAAAGGCCAGCGCCCGCGTTGGGGATCGCATACACGCCACCGGCATCCACGCCGATGAAATTGCCCGTGACGGTAATGTGGTGCGTGCCCGCCACATTGATTTGGACGCCGGGGCCGTCGTTCCCACTGATCAGATTATCCGCGACGGTGTTGTACGCCGCGCCATCATCGATCAGAAATCCGCCAAACGCCCGGTTGGGGATCGCGAAGCTGCCGGCGGCATCGACGCCGATGAGGTTGCCCTGGATGTGATTGTGACGCACGTTGCTGCCGGCCAAATTGACGCCGCCGCGCCCGTTCCCGCTGATGAGATTCTGCCGGCCAGGCGTCGCGCCGCCGATGAGGTTATACTGAGCGACATCCAGCAGTCCAACGCCAAAGCTGCCATTGGGCTGCGCGGCCGCGCCGGCGACGTTGACGCCAATGTAATTCCCTTGGACGGTGTTGCTCACCGGCATAAAACCACTCAAGCCAATACCATACTCGTGGTTGCCGGCGATGCGGTTCCCTTGCCCCAGCGGCCCCGCGCCAACGTTGCGATCCCCGCCGATGGTGTTATGCCCGCCGCTGACGGTGAGGCCGTGGCCGGGGAAGTTGATGATCTGCACGCCGCGCACGGTGTTGTGATCCGAGGCGAGCGAGAGGCCGGTCGCCCACCGCTCCGAGTGATCGTAGTTGATCTCCAACGCGAAGGCCGTAACGTCGCCGGGCAGCGTGGCGCGATAGGTCCCCGGCGTCCATTCAGGCGCGGCCTCGAAGCGCTGAGCGCTAAACCAATAGCTCGCGCCCCCCTCGTTGCGCACCCAGAGCTTGAGGGTCAGAGCGCCGCGCTCATACTGATACCAGAAATCGACCTCGACCGTCGCGTTGCCGGTGGCCGTGATCCACACGGTGCTGGTCGGAGCGGGCTGGCCATCGAGCGGCGCATCGGTCGCCGTTGTGTCATAGAAGGTGCGCCCGCTGCCCACGCGCGCGACCGTCTCCCACGAGTAGGCGTGCGGGGAGATGTAAGGTTCCATCGTATTGACGTCCCGCGTCGCGCCCGGCGCATCGTCCCAGGGCCGCCAATGCGCCATCCCCGCGTCAAAGTCGCCATTGACGATGAGATCGGCCCCG
>JBKHCQ010000069.1:0-11937 GCA_046541755.1 Anaerolineales bacterium
CTTGATCCATCAGAATTCACCGTGTAGCCAGAACCAATCGCAACCTTCGCAAGGGTAACCTTCACCTACCCCATCAACCCTTGCGAAGGTTGGGGAACGTTCTACCAGCCACGACGCTCTTGATCCATCAGAATTCACCGTGTAGCCAGAACCAATCGCAACCTTCGCAAGGGTAGCATTCACCTACAAGACCGCCCCCGAACTGCTTCGGGGGCGGTCTGTTCTCCCAAGCGCTCAAAGGGGATTGCCAAATCCCCGCTCGTCGCCTACAGGCTTGGATCTAGCGATCCAAGCCGAGCGACTCTCGATTTTACTCCCCACTCTCCCGATAGAGCCAGCGATACCGCGCGTAATGCTCGCGGATGCGGGTGACGTAGGTGCGCGTCTCGCTGAAGCCGATCAGCTCCACGAAGAGATCGGGGTCCTGATTCGCCGCCTCCCACCAGCGGGCGGAGTTGCCCGGCCCGCCGTTGTAGGCCGCCAGCGCCGCGAAGAGGTTCTGGTCGAGCGCGTCGCGCTGCTCGGCCAGGTACCACACCCCAAAGCGCACGCTGACCATCGGCCGATACAGATCGGACGTCTCGTAATCGGGCGGCCATCCCAGCGTCTGCGCGATCTGGGCGCCCGTCGGCGGGATGACCTGCATCAGGCCGTGGGCCGCCGCCCACGAGGTGGCCGATCCCTCGAAGAGGCTCTCCTGCCGGAGCAGCGCGTAGACCACGAGCGGATCGAAGTCCATGCGCGCGGCCTCTTGCTCGACCAGATCATCGTAATACGTGGGATAGATCAAGCAGCCTAGGAAGCGCGGCAGTTCGGCGAAATCGAAGACCGTCGAGAGCCGCCAGACCGTCGCCGCCGCGATGATCGAGGAGCGATAGAGGCCGATGTCGCGATAGTAAAGGGCGAGGCGATATTGCGCGAGCGCATCGCCGACGGTGGCCTCGCGCAGCGCCTCCAACTCGCCGCGCCCCTCATCAAAGCGGCCCAGGCGCAACAACAGCGATCCCCGGCGCAAACGCGGATCGCTCTGCAACTCGGCGGAGAGTTGCCCAATGTCCGCCGCGCTCTCCAACTCCAGCCAGTCGGCCAACCACTGCTCGGCCGCCTGCTGCTCCGCCGCCGAGCCACAGGCCGCGGGCGCCGGCCCCTGCGGCGCGAAGGGCGGTCGCCCCAGCCTCAAGTCCTGGGCGCGCAGGCCATAGAAGGCCCACGGATCGATGTGCTGCGCCTGGCTGAGCGCCTCCGTGGCGCTGAGGGTTTGCCCCGCTGCTAAGTAGCTCTTCCCCAGCCAGAAGTGCGCCGCCTGCGCGCGATCGTCCGCCGGATACCAGACCGTCACATCCCGCCACGCCGCCTGCGCGCCGGGCAGATCCTCCGCCCGATAGCGGAGCAGCCCGGCGCGGAAGCGCGCGTCCGGCGCGCTCGCATCATCGGGATAGCGATTCGCCAGATCCAAGTAGGCATCAGCGGCCTCCGCGAACGCGCCCTCATCCGCTAAAATCTTCGCCGCCGCCTGGAGCGCCTCGGGGGCGCGCGTGTGCTCCGGGCGGACTTCGGCCAGCTCGCGATAGGCCGCGACGGCGTCGTCGGTGCGCCCCAGTTGCCGCAGCGCCCGCGCCTTGCCCATCCACGCGCCGCCCCAGTAGGGATCGTCGGGGTATTCGTCTAATGTTTGGAAGGCGTCCAAGGCCAACTCGTAGCTGCCGGCCTCCAGATAGGAACTGCCGATGTAATAATACGGCTCGCCGTCGAGATGGGGGATCTGCTCCAAGGCGCGATAGTAGGCTTGCACGGCCGGCCCGTAGGCCCCGGCGTGATAATTAATATATCCGCGCAACATCTCATCGACCGGCTCGCCGGCGTTGACGAGCTGCACCAGCGCGTCGTGGGCCTGGGAGGCGGTGGGATAGGCGTCGATCAACTCGTGCATCCGGCGATAAGCCTCGGCGGTGCTGCCAAAGGCGCGCGCCGTCTCGGCGGCCTGGTACATAATTCGCGCCCGGTACGCGGCGATTTGCGCGATCTCCAAAATCGCGTCGTAGGCGGCCAGCGCCTCCTCCTCGCGGCCGGCCGCCGCGTGCGTGAGCGCGATCTTCTCCCAGAGGTAGACCTGATCGCTGGCGGTCTCCGCCTCATCCAGCGCGACCTCGTAGGTCGCCAGCGCCGCCGCGTAATCCTCCGCCGCGTACTGCGCGTCGCCGATCCAGAGCCGGGCATACGGGGCCAAGACCGGATAAGCATCCAGCACAGCTTGATAGTGGGGCGCCGCCTCCCCGGGTTGATCGACCTGGACCAAGGCATCGGCCAGCGCGAGATGCGCCTCGACGGCCCGCGCGCTCTGCGCCGTGTCGGAGACGACCGTGCGCAGCACGGGGATCGCGGCCTCGGCGTCGCCGCTGGCTAATTTGACGCGGCCCAGGCCCAACATCGCCGCGACGGCTTGCTCCCGCGAGATCGAAGAGAGCGGCAGCAGGCGATTGTAGAGCGCCTCCGCCGTGGGCCAATCGCCGATGTGATAGGCGCGCTCGGCCTGCGCGAGCGCCTCCGCTGGCATCGGCGTGGGGGTCGGCGTGGGCGTGGGGGTCGGTGTGGATGTAGGTGTGGGGGTCGGCGTGGAGGTCGGCGCGAGCATCGCTGTGGGTGTGGCGGTGGGCCGCGTCAGGATCTCCGCCGGCAGATCGACCTCGCCGCACCCGGCCAACATCAAGAGCATCAACAGCATCAAAAGCGAAAGCTTCGTTTGTCGTTTCATAGGCAAGATTATGACGCAAAAGTGCAAGGGTGTCAATTGGGAATAAAATTCGAAGAAGATTCGCCGGGCAGCAGTCGGGCAGTGAACTACCCGTCTCAAAGCTGAAGTCGGCTAAAAGCCGACTCAATGCCGGGAATCGACTTATATTCCAGTCGGCTTTCTGCGACCCACAGGTCTACCGATCTGTGGCGAGCCGACTGGAGCTTGTAGCCCGCGATTTATCTGCGGGCGCGGGGCAAAGCACAAACAGGAACTTGATTTTAGAAGATAATTATAGTAAAATACATACAAATTCTATTCACATAGCCCCACAAGGAGGCAGTACGATGGTGAACGTTGGAGAGTTAGCCCCTACCTTTACGTTGCAGTCCGATCAAGGCGCGGAGATCAGTCTGGAGGATTATCGCGGGCAAAAAGTCATCCTCTATTTCTACCCCAAGGCCGATACGCCCGGATGCACGAAGCAGGCGTGCGCGGTGCGCGATGCCTACCCCAAAATCGAGGCGCAGGACGCGGTGGTGTTGGGCATCAGCCCAGATAAGCCGGCGGCGCTGGTGAAGTTCCGCGAGAAGTACGATCTGCCCTTCCCGCTGCTCTCCGATCCCGACCACGAGGTCGCGAAGGCGTACGACGTCTGGGCCGGGAAGGAGATTTTGGGCAAGGATGTGGGCCACGTCGTCCGCAGCCACTTCGCCATCGGCCCGGAGGGGAAGCTTCTGGAGGCCAAGCGCAATATCAAGCCGGAGACGACGGCGGATTTGGCGCTAAATTTCAGCCTCGAATAGCAGCGCCGCTTCGGCAACCATCATCACAGGGGGATGCCGAACAGCTCGAAGAGCCAGGCCCAAAACTCGTAGGGCGCGAACCATACGAAAGCGGCCAGCACCAAGCACAAGAGGATGAGCGTCACGAGGATGGCGATCCCCCAATAATAGCGCTTGGAACGCGCCGGCTTGGATGCCGGCGGCGGGGTGACCATCACGTCAGAGCTTGGCGGCGCGGCCTCGGTTGGAGGCGGTGGGGTCGCCATCGCTGCCTCCGGCTCGATGGGAGCCGTCATGGGCGGTGGCGGCGCGTAAGTTTCGACGATAAAGCGGAATGTAACAGCATCAGCCAATTGGATGATGTCGCCGCTCTGCAAAAAACGGGCGCTGGTGAGCAATTCATCGTTGACCCACGTCTTGTTGGTGCTGCCCAAATCCTCGATGACCGCGCCATCGGGCAGGCGCTTGATCTGAACGTGATGGCGCGAGATGCGCGTGTCATCGATGGCGATCTCGTTGCTGAGGCTCCGTCCAATGGTCGCGGCGCCTTCGGGCAAGATGTAGCGGGCGCCCGGTTCCGGCCCGGCCACCTGGATCAGAATCTCCTGGACGGGAACGTCTGCATTCTCGTAAGTTCGATCATCCATAGCGCGCTCTATCTCCTCCGAAAATTGCGAATTCTGAATAAAGAATTGCGAATAATGCCCTCAAGATTCTCCTGAACTGCAAAAGCCTCTTCGGTGAGATTTACAGTATCAGCGGTAGAGGAACTCACATAGAAACTCTTGTGGTTTCGTGAGATCGGGCCACCTGCATAAGGGGATTGTACTTTAACTCGTGGCGATTTGTCAAGCATTTCCCGACCACAACATTTACGCATGGCTCATGTGGGTGAATAGCAATAGCCGGGCAGTGAACTACCCGGCTGAAAGCTAAAGTCGGCTAATGCCGACTCAATGTCGGAAAACATTATCCATTTCAGTCGGCTTCGAGCCAACTTTAGCTTCTAGCCCGCGATTTATCTGCGGGCTGCGAGTTCACCTAAATACCTATAAGAGCCTTTACGCATTGACGAGAATCTAGCGATCCTCTTAGAGCAATCGGGGTTTTCGGCTATAATAGGGATATGATCTCCGCAGATGAGTTCGAGCGCCTAGTCGTGGAGGCCATCGATGCGTTGCCGGCGGTTTTTCGCGAGAAGCTGGACAACATCGATGTGACCATCGAGCCGTGGCCGGATGCGTACGCCCTACAGCGCACCGGCGTCCGGCGTCCCAGCGATCTGCTGGGGCTTTACCAGGGTGTGCCGCAGACGCGACGCACGCATCGCTACGGGCTGGTGCTGCCCGACAAGATCACGCTCTATCGCGGCCCGATTATGATGCGCTGCCGCACAGAGACCGATGTCCAGCCATTGGTCGAGCACGTGTTGCGCCACGAGATCGCGCATCATTTCGGCATCGATGATGATCATCTGCGGCACATTGGCGCGTACTAAGTCCTTGGCGGCCCTAGTGGCCAGCCAGCTATCCTCAAATTCCAATTTGCTCCCAGCCCTCGTCCCCGAGGGCGCTATGGGGTACTTTATTCTGCCTTTGACGCCCCCGAGACGGGGGCTGAGAGCACTTGTTAACCAAACAGCCCCGCAAGATGCGGGGCTGTTGCTTTTTAATGATCTCTGACGTCACACGAGGCCGTAGCGCTCGATGGCCAGCGCCGCGATCTCCTGGATCAGCCGCGCGTAGGGCGTGCCCCCGGCTTTAGCGGCGATGACGATGTCGCTGAGGAGCGGATTGAGGCCGGGCAGGGTGTTGGCCTCCACGAGATACGGCTGCCCATCCGCGCCGAGGCGGAAGTCGACGCGGCTCACGTCGAGCGCGCCTAACGCCTCGAAAGCAGCGACGGCCAATCGGCGCAGCGTCGCCGCCAGCGCGGGCGGGATGTCCGCCGGGCAGAGGTAGCCGGGCGCGGCCTCGTCGTCGATGGCGTAGGATTTGGCCTCCGCGTTGTAGACGCCCTTGACCGCGCCCTTTTGCGTATCCAGCTCCAACGCGGGGAAGACGTGGAAGCCGTCGGCGTCGTAAAAATCCGAGCGCGGCGACCGGCCCGGCGCGGAGCGATTGCCCACCACGCCGACGGTGAACTCGCGGCCCGGCAGGTAGGTTTCGACCAGCGCCGGCTGCCGGTAGGTCTGGATGACCCAGCGCGCCTGCGCGCGGAGCGCAGCCTCGTCGTGGACGAGTGAGCGGGCGTTGATGCCCATCCCGGAGCCTTCCCGCGCGGGCTTGACGAAAAGCGGGAAGGTCAAGGCGGCATCTAACGGCTCGTCGCCGTGCACCAACGCCTGGAACGGCGCGGTCGGCAGGCCGTGATCGCGCCAGATGCGTTTCGTCGCCACCTTATCGAGCGAGATGGCGTGCGCCAGCACCTTCGATCCCGTGTAGGGGATGCCCAACAACTCCAGCAGCGCGGGCACGTGCGATTCGCGGCTGTCCCCGCGCAGCCCCTCAGCGATGTTGAAGCAGAGGTCGGGGCGGGTTTCGCGCACGGTGTCGAGCAGCGTCACATCCGCCTCCAGAAGAAACACCTCATGACCGGCGGCGCGGAGCGCGGCCTGAATGCCCGCGACGGTCTCCTCGGCGTCGTACTCGGCGAGCGCGTCGGCGGGCGCGTCCGCCGCCAGCGGCACGCTGTACTTACGATTGGCAAGCACGGCAATTCGCATCTCTAGGCCTCTTTTGTCTTCACTCTCTCCAGCACCGCGTCCTGGAGGATGCTCAAATCTTCGGGGCCGCGATGCACGATGAAGGGCGCCGTGCTCCGGCGGATCGGGCGGGCGTGAGTCGCGCGCCAGCCCTCCGGCGTGACCTCGCGCGCGTGTCCGGCCAGCAGCCCCGCGATCCCCTCTTGCCCTCCACTGCCTTCTGCGTCGCGCTGCGCCCGGCAATAGGCACACGTCGCCGGATCGTGCGGCGCGTACGCCGTCGGCTGCGTGTAGGCGGTGATGAAGCCCTCGTAGTTGCGCACGATGACCTTGCGATCCGACATGCTGAGCAGGTAGTTGGGCAGGATGGGCACCTTCCCACCGCCCTCCGGCGCATCGATCACGAAGGTGGGCACGGCGAAGCCGGAGGTGTGGCCGCGCAACGCTTCCATTATCTCCAGACCCTTCGCCACGGGCGTGCGGAAGTGGCCGGCGCCGTGGACCATGTCGCACTGGTAGAGGTAGTAGGGCCGCACGCGATTCTTGACCAGTTTGTGGACAAGGGCCATCATCACGTTGGGACAGTCGTTGATGCCGGCCAGCAGCACGGTCTGGCTGCCCAAGGGGATGCCCGCGTTCGCCAGGCGCGCGAGCGCGATCTCAACCTCCGGCGTAATCTCTTGCGGGTGATTGATGTGAAGATTCATCCACAGGGGATGATAGCGCGCCAGCATCGTCACCCAATCGGGCGTGATGCGTTGGGGCAGGAAGATGGGCGTGCGCGAGCCGATGCGGATGACTTCGACGTGGGGGATGGCGCGCAGGCCGCGCAGGAGCCGTTCGAGCACGGCGGGCGGCAGTGTGAGCGGATCGCCGCCGGAGATGAGCACGTCGCGGATTTCGGGGGTCTCCGCGATGTAGGCCAGTTGTTGGTCGTAGCTGGCCGAGTTGAACATGATCTGGGTATCGCCCACCAGGCGGCTGCGCGTGCAGAAGCGACAGTAACTCGCGCACTGGGTCGTCACGAGCATCAGCACGCGATCCGGGTAGCGGTGGACGAGGCCCGGCACGGGCGAATGCGCGTCCTCGCCGAGCGAATCGGCCAGCTCCGCATCGAAGGGCACCAACTCGCGGCTGGTGGGGATGACCTGGCGCCGGATCGGGCAGGTCGGGTCATCGGGGGCCATCAAGCTGACGAAATAGGGCGTTACATCTACACGGAAAGTATCCGGCGCAGAGAGGCCCGCGATCTCTTCGTCTGTCAAATGAAGAACGCCGGCGAAATCCTCGACCGTGCGTAACCGGTGCGAGAGTTGCCAGCGCCAATCGCGCCACTTCGAGAGCGGCACATCCTGCCACGGACTCGGCGGCTTGTCCTCTACGTCACAACCCTCAGGGGGCTGATCATCGTCCTTCAACAACTCGTTCATCTTCATCAGTGATGTCTTTGATCCTCCTTTAGATCAAGCTATCTTGAAAGGTGAAAAGCCCATCCCCACGCGCACTCGCGCGACCAGGGACAGGCTTTTGTAATCCTACTTACAATTATATCACGATTTTGGAAAAGCAAGTGAAATTCGAGAGACAACTATCTCACACGAAACAGCTATCCAAGACAGATCAGGAAGAATTTGCGCCGTATTTTCCTCTAAGCTATAATGAAGTTGTCCACAAACGAGGAGGGCATATATGAATGAGACCAATACGATCCATTGGGAAATCAATCAACTCGTCAAGACGCAGCTATTCCCTGACGAAGAAGCGGTATTGCGCAGCGCTCTGAGAGCATTGTTTCGCCTTCAACCAGAAATTAGGCAAAAAATGGTGATTCGCGCCTATACCACGGGAGAGATTAGCCTGGGTAAGGCGGCCGAGATTATGGGGGTCTCACACGAGGAGATGAAAGAGATTCTCATCGAGAACGATGCCGAGATCCACTTTGGCCCCAGGACAGTCGCAGAGTTACTCCAGGACGCAAATAATGCCTGAGTACATTTTTGACACCACGGTACTGTCCAACTTTGCCGCTGTGCATCGGCTCGATCTGCTCAAGGGACACTACCAAGGCGTTATTTTTACCACTTTGGAGGTCAGCAACGAGTTGCGAAAAGGCGCTCACGCTGGCTACGCTTATCTGCAATCGGCCCTACGACAAATTGAGACCATCGGACCCGAAGGATGGATTCGCTTGCTATCCCCAGATTCGGTGACCGAACATCGCTTGCGGGCCGAGTTTGATCAATATCTCGATGCTGGTGAAGCCTCTTGTCTGGCATTAGCTATCTCACGAGGATTCACACTCGTCACCGACGATCTGGCCGCGCGCCGATTGGCTCAGGCGAGAGATGTCCCCCTCAGCGGTACCTTGGGGATTTTGATCGCGTTAACACGTGAAAATGCTCTACCCCTCGACGAAGCGAATGCCCTCTTGACAACGATGATTCAACAACGCTATCGATCCCCGGTAGATCGGATAGATGAGTTGGTTTGACCCACTGTTTCTTGAGCCTTCCGAAGCGTGAATTTCAAGCGACCAACCACCGCGCGATCATCGCCAACCCCCACCCGGCGGGCACGAGAAGCGCCTGCGCGAGGAGCGTCCCCGCCAACTGCGCCCCAACCTGCCAGATGGTGATGTAGCTTACATCAGTGAGCGGACGCTGGCCCCGCAGCGCCTCGTCGGTTACCAGGGCGGCGATGGGATTGACGATGAAGATGGTCATAAAGAGGCCGAAGCCCGCGAGCAAGGGCGAGAGGCTGGCGGCGGTGCGCGCGCCCTCCGGCACAAGCGCGCTGGCGTGCATCGCGGCGGAGTTGCTCACGGTCGCGATGGCGGTGGTGAGAATGCTGGCGAGCAGAAAACGCTTGGGAAAGGGATTTTGGAAAGCGCGTCGCACGCCGCTGACATACGGGCGTTTCAGCTCGTCGCGGAGCCGCCACACGCCGCTCACGGAGGACGCCCGCACGACCACGCCCGGCAGCGAGCGACGCAGCGTGTAGGAGGCGACGCCGCGCGCCAGCACGCGACTCAGGCTGGGGATCGCCAGCCCCGCCACAATGGTCCCGGCGGATGC
This sequence comes from Anaerolineales bacterium, assembly GCA_046541755.1. Classification (GTDB taxonomy): domain Bacteria; phylum Chloroflexota; class Anaerolineae; order B4-G1; family SLSP01; genus JAAAOZ01. The sequence goes on from JBKHCQ010000069.1 coordinate 9,295, forward strand.
GGCCAGCAGGACGGTGCGATAGATGGAGAGCAAGCCGGGGGTATCATTGCCGTGTACGGCCAGATCGGTGAGGCTGGCGACGAGCGGCCCGGCGACCGCGTTGGCCCCGCGCGCGCCGATGCTCATCACGTTGTAGAGCGAGCTGGCCAGCGCGGGATGGCCCGTCCGCACGCCCGCGAGCCGCGCGGCATACGCGCCCGTGTTGACGAAGTAGACAAAGGCCGTCAGTACAAAAATCGCAACGAAGTGCGTGTCCATAGCGTTATCTCCTCCTGGGGATTTTTCACAGAAAATTGCTCGAAATTCGACCCACGTTACTTTCTCTAGGATTATACTACGTTTTGAGCAAGCAATGACTTGCCGCCAGAATGACTTACGGTATAATGACTCGCGACGGGGAAGTGTCGGAATTGGCAGACGAGCATGACTTAGGATCATGTGTCGCAAGACGTACGGGTTCGACTCCCGTCTTCCCCAACGAAAAACGCCGGACGGAGGTGAAAGCTCCCGTCCGGCGTTTGCTTTTGAGGATTTGAAGATGAAAGTGCGCTTTACGCCTCCAATGCCTCCAGCGCTGCAATGCCGTTTTTGACAATGCCGGTGAAGGAGTCGATTTTGAGGCTGGCGCCGCCGACTAACGCGCCATCGATCTGTGGCATAATGATGAAGTCGGCGAAGTTGTGCGGCTTGACGCTGCCGCCGTACTGCACGCGGATCGTCTCCGCCGTCTCCTCATCGTAGAGATCAGCCAGCACATCGCGGATCGCCTCGCGGATGATGCGGTCGGCATCCGCCGGCGTGGCCGTTCGGCCCGTGCCAATGGCCCAGATCGGTTCGTAGGCCAAGGTGATTTGCTTGGCTTGCTCGATGGAGATGTCGGCGAAGGCGCCGTGAATCTGCCCGCTGACGAAGTCGACCGTCTCGCCGGCTTCGTTCTGCTCCAGGCTCTCGCCAATGCAGACGATGGGCGAGAGGCCGTGGACGAACGCGGCCTTGATCTTGCGATTGACGGTCTCATCGGTCTCGCCGAAGTACTGACGCCGCTCGGAGTGCCCAATGATGATGTACTCGGCCAGTTCCTTGACCATCGGTGGAGAGATTTCCCCGGTGTAAGCGCCGCTTTCCTCCCAGTACATGTTCTGCGCGCCCACGCCGATGTTGCTCCCCTCTAATACCTCGCTGACGGCGGCCAGCGCCGTCGCGGTCGGACAGACGGCCAGATCCATGTTCACGACATCGACCAACGACTCCCGCAGCCCGCTCGCCAATGCCTTGGCCTCGACTACGGTCTTGTACATCTTCCAGTTCCCTGCGACAAATGGTCTACGCATGTTGCCTCCTAGAAATCAGTTACAAGTTGCAAGTTACAGGTTGAAAGTAGTCTAAAGTCGAACGTCAAAGGTCAAAAACTCGGCGTTCTTGCACCTTGGCGTTAATATTTTTCCCCATCGGTCGGAATACCATTCCAACCTACTTGTCTTCCAGGGCTTCCAAGCCGGGCAGCGTCTTGCCCTCGAAGAACATCAGGCTCGCGCCGCCGCCCGTGGAGACGTGGCTGACTTTATCGGCGACGCCGGCCTTTTCCACGGCGGAGGCGGATTCACCGCCGCCCACGACGGTCACGGCATCCAGCTCGGCCAGGATTTCAGCGATGGCGAAGGTGCCCTTGGCGAAGTTCGGCATCTCGAAGACGCCCAGCGGCCCGTTCCACGCGACCGTCTTCGCTTCGTGCAAGATGCCGCGATATTTCTCCACTGTCTCCGGGCCGAGATCCAGGATCATCCAGCCCGGCTCCACGCCATCGACGGGGACGACCTTGTGAGGGGCGTCGTTCTCGAAGGCGTCGGCGACGACCACATCCACCGGCAACACGATGGTCTCGGCGCCCTTCCGCAACATCTCCTGCACCTCATCGATGATGTCGTCCTCGACCAGCGAATCGCCCACCTCGTAGCCCAGGGCCTTGAAGAAGGTGTTCGCAATGCCGCCGCCGATGAGGATTTTATCCGCTTTGCCCAGCAGATTTTCGATCACCGGGGCCTTGTCGGAGACCTTGGCGCCGCCCAGCAGATGGACGTAGGGGTGATCCGGCGCTTCGGCGGCCTTGCCCAAGAACGCCATCTCTTTTTCGACGAGGAAGCCGGCCACGGCGGGCAAATACTCCGTCACGCCGACGGTGCTGGCGTGGGCGCGGTGCGCGGTGCCAAACGCATCATTGACAAAAATATCGCCGAATTGGGCCAACCGCTCGGCGTACTCAGCATCGTTGGCCTTTTCCTCGGCGTGGAAGCGCGTATTTTCTAGCAACATCACGTCGCCCGGCTCCATCTCAGCAGCCAGCGCCTCGACCTCAGCGCCGACGCTATCGGGCGCCATGGTCACATCTTGCCCCAATAGCTCGCCCAATCGCTCCGCCACCGGCGCCAGACTCAACTCCGACTTGACCGCGCCCTTGGGCCGGCCCAGGTGCGACATCAAAATTAACGCAGCGCCATGCTCCAAAATATACTCGATAGTGGGCATCGCCGCGCGAATCCGCCTATCGTCCGTAATCTCATCGCCATCCAGCGGCACGTTGAAATCGACGCGCATCAATACGCGCTTGCCCTTCAGATCTACATCGCGAACGGTTTTCTTGTCCAT
>JBKHCQ010000070.1:0-11923 GCA_046541755.1 Anaerolineales bacterium
CCACAATCTAGGTTTATCGAATCGATGATCGACTAGCACTACTTCTGACCCTCCATTTCTATTTCTGCACCAGTTCTATTTCTGCACCAGTGGCAGATAGAGGTGCTCTATGTATGGCAGATCAATGGTCACGCTGAAAGGAGCAGCGATCTCCGTGGTACAGACACCAGCGATCGGGCGCCGCACCACAACGACACCTTCCACGGTATCGCCATCTTCCAAGCCGGAGATGACAGCTTGGTGATACCTGCCGGCGCTGCTGGATAAGAGCGTGGATTCAGTATATGCCGCAATACTGACGCTCTGGCTGATCAGAGGTAAATATATCTGATGGGCAATAAAGATCGTCTCCGGCGGATCATCGACCGGCTTGGGTACCACCCGGTACCAAATCTGCGCGGGCGCCGGGGCATCTAAAATCCATTCAATGTTGAGAGTATCCAACCTCGGACGCAGCGCCATCTCGGAGACAAAGTCCGTGGCCTCGGCGGTGGATGGCTCAGGAAATCGCCCGCCGGGAAAACTGACCTGCTCCACCCGGCCGGCATCCCAATACGTATCCGCATAGTAGCTGAACGGCCCCCCCGTGGCCGGAAGTTCAGGATGGGCAAAGGTGATCGCCGCGAGGCGATTCCTGACCGGCTCGACCTCCACCGAGAGCTGTTCCCACACGAAAAGATTTTTCTGCTCCGCCGACCAGACCGTCGTAGGCGGCAGCGCTAAAACAGCGCCCTCCGCCGGGCTGCTGGTAAGCTGTGTCCCCACTGGATCCAGCCCAATACGCGCGTGCGGCTTGACGACCTCCAACGTGTGATTGCGCGCCCACATCGTAAATCGATAAGGCACACAGGGCGTCACATCATCGATCATCTGGTAAATCCCCGCGTGATACTCTTGCCCCCGTCCGAACCATTTGAAATAGACCTGAGCGTGATCACCGTCGTAGTGCGGGCGGGCGGAACGGGTATCATCATACTCTGGCAAAACGGTGCCGTGAATCCACCAACGCCCCCACCCTCCGGCCACATGGTGATTGGGCGGCATCCAGTAGAAGGACAGCTCATCCATGCCGCCGTTGACCAGCAGATTGCCAGGGGCCGCCGCGCGCAAGCTCGCGTAAAGCGGCGCGGGCGGGACCTCATCGTGAGGCGGACGATCTATGGCCGGAATAGACGCCGTGACCGGAGCACTTTCCGGCGTCAGCGCCAGCGCCAGCATCATTCCCACAACCAACAGTAAGTAAATTTTTCGCATGAGATTCTCCTATCTATCGTAAATTAGATAAGCTCATGTAGATAAATAGGTGAAATAGCTTGATGTATGAGGGACTCGCCGGATAGCCGAGCAGTGAACTACCCGTCTGAAAGCTGAAGTCGGCTAAAAGCCGACTCAATGCCGGGAAACCTCATCCATTTCAGTCGGCTTTCATTGACCAACAGGTCTACCGACCTGTGGCGAGCCGACTTTAGCTTCTAGCCCGCGATTTATCTGCGGGCTACTTCACCTAAATACCCATAAGAGCCAATTAGATATGTTACAAATGGAGTACGACAGTCACTTCCCCACGATCTTGAACGCCGGTTCTCCGGTGCTGTACGTGGTCACGGCCAGCGGTTCGACGCCGGGCAGCATCCACGCGGGCATCACGAAGAGGCCATGATCCAGCCGCTCATAAGCGGCCTGCACATCGCCGATGTGGTACTTGCCCACCCGCGTCACCGGCGCGAAGAGAGCCGGTTCGCGCGCGGGGAGATCGGTCTGGAGCAGGCGCGGATCGTAGCGGGTGAAGAAGAGGATGTGCAGGTAGGGCCAGCTTGCCATATCGGTGAAGACGACGGTCTCATAGGCATCGTCCAGCGCGTCCATCGCGCGGACGGCCTGGGGCATCCCATCATCGAAGCGGGCCAGCACCGCGCCGGGATAGGCGGTGAAGTAGTGGTGCAGATAGGGCGCGGCCTGCGCGAGCGTCGCCAGCGTGATCAGAATGACCAACGCGGCGCGCCAACGCGGGCGGAGCCATCGCACCAAGACCGCCACACCCACGCCGGAGAGCAGTTGCCACGCCACGACCATCGGGATGGCGCGGTGGCTGTGGCCGGAGCCTTCTAACGTGATCTGCGTGAGCGCCACCGGCGCGAGCGCCGCCGCGATCCACGCCAGCAGCGCCAGCGTCGCCGGGCGGGTGCGGCGATCCCATAATCCACCGACGACGCCCGCCAATACCAACGGCAGTTGCACCCAATAGAGCTGCCCCGCGCCCGGCGGGTGATGCAGCGCGTCGAAATCGCCCCGGACGAAGAGAAACTCCGGCCCCAAATGCGCGCCCACGTTCGCCAGCGCCTCGCCGAGCGCCTCGCCCAGAGGCCGCCCCGGCTTGAAGACCGCGATCTGATTGTAGCGCGCCTGCATAAACTCCGGCGCGTTGAGGGTGTCCCACGCCATCGGCAACGCGAGCAGGCCCACGAAAGCCGCCAGCGCCAACGCCTGGCGGGGACGCGCCCGCGCGTCGCGCCAGAGGATGAGGGCCAATCCCCCCATCAACAGCGGGGTGAACAGCTTCATAATCGAGTAGGTGTAGAACGAAAGGCCCAACAGCGCGCCCGCGAGCCAGATCCAGCGCCAGCGCCGGTCGCCGCGCCATTGCCAGAGCGCGGCCACGCTCGCGGCGGCGACGAGCGCCACCGTCGTGCCCTCCAGCGCCATCCGGCTGAAGGGGATGTGCCACGGCGAGAGCGCCAGCAGCGCCGTCGCCATCAAGCCCGCCTCCGGGCCGAACATCCGCCGGCCAAGCCGGTAGACCACGGGCAGCGCCAGCCAACCCATCACAGCAGCGGCCAGGCGCACGCTGGTCACAGACAACCCCATCGCGGCGACGAAGGGCACGGCGGCATAGATGAAGCCGGGCATCCGGTAGTCATTGATGCTCGCGGCGACGAGGGGCAGGAGATGGCCGTGTTGGTCGCGGCCCGTCAGCGCGAGGCTGTAGGCATCGTAGCCGTTGGCGGCCTCATCGGGGCTGAGGCCAGGCGGGACGGATGCCAATCCGACAAAGCGCAGGGCCGCGCCTAAGAGCAGCACGGCCAGCAGCAGCCCGCGATACAGCCAGCGCTCACGGTCGGACATCGATCTCTCCCAGCAGAATGCGATCCCCCGCGCCGGCGATCTGCCAGCGCTCCAGCGTATCGAGCCAGTAGACACCCGTTTGCAGCCAGTACCGGCCCGCCGCCGCCTGAGATGGGATAGCAATGACGTGCCGTTGCACGATCAGGTCGCCCACGCGCCACTGGTCGAGACCGACGCCCAGACCGTCGGCGTTGGCGACGAGCGCGCCCTCATCAGCGAGCAGGTGGCCCATCACGGAGAGGCCGCGCAGTTCGGGGATGGCGGTCACGCGCCAGAAGGTCGCCAGTTCCACAACGTCGCCGGGGCGATAAGGGCCGGGATTGAAGCGCGCACCCTCGAAGGCGAGCGGGCCGTCAGCGGCGAGCGGCGCGGTCAGAGCGGCGGCGTCCACCACCTGCGCCGGCGCTAACGCCGACGGCGCGACGTAGCCCGCGCGCGTGGTCGCAGCGGGCGCTTCTCCGCTCCGGTAGAAGGCGAAGGCCGGGTAGGCGCTCGATTCTCGCTGCTCGTAGGCCAGTTCGAGCGCGGCGAGGTGCTCCGCCACAAAGGGCTGCGCCATCACCTCCGCATCGCGGGCCAGCAGGTGATAGCCGCTGCCGGGCGGGATGAGCCACGCTTGCGTGCAATCGCAGGTGGCGATGCGGGGCGTCTGCCCCGTCCCGGCGGCGATGGCCTCGGCGGGCAGCGGCGCGACGGGCGCTGCGCATTGCACGACCCAATCCACGGCGACATCCTCCGGCTGCACATCGTAGACCAGCAAACCGTAGCCAGGCTGCGCCGCCGGCTCGCGGCGGCGGAACCAGTCGTAGAGATCGCCGGGCGTGACCATAATCCCCTGGAGCGGCGTGGCGCTGAGCGCGTAGACGCCCGGCTGCGGCGCGAAGGGCGGCAGCGCGTTGGCGGCGACGTCGCGGGCCGGGGGCAGCGGTTCGTAATCGATGCCATAGGCGGCGGGATCGACGTAGGTGTAATAGCTCAAACGCACCCTATCCACGCGCGCCTCGGCCATATACTCCCGCAGCGCGATAAACGACTGCCCCCAATCGACGTTGGAATCCACCAGATGACGATAGCCGTTTTCAGGCCCGCCGGCCAGCGGATTGAAGTAGGCCAGGTGAAAGGGGAAGACGGCAAGAGTGTCGAGCGCGAGCCAGAGGATCAGTGAAGTAAGGAATAGAGGAATATGGAGTATGGAGTATGGAGTATGGGGGCGAGTTGCCACATTCTGCGCCAAACTCTTCTTATTCCCTACTCCCTTACTCCCTACGCCACTCGCCAGAAGCCCCACCCCTAGATACAAAAACGGAAACGTCGGCAGCAGGTGGCGATGCCCGATGTTCATCCCGCTGACGATGGCCGACATCCAGTAGAGCGCGGGGAAGCAGAGCAGCGGCGCGGTGTGTAGCCAATAGCGCGGGCCGCGCTTCAGCCAGGTCGCCGCCGCCCAAACCCCGACCGCCAAAAGCGGCAGGGGCGTCTTCACGGCGGTGGTGTAGAAGAAGTACCACCACCATCCGCCCACACGCCGTGCGCCGTTCACAAAAGCGACGCGCTGCACATCCTGGAAGATAATGCGCCACACTCCGATGTGGGCCGGAAAGGGCGCGGGCAGGTCGCCGCCCGGCAGGGGGCCGATCTGGAAGCCATAGACGGCCCAGAGCGTGACGAAGGCGACGGTGGAGATGGCGAAAATTTCTAACGCCAAGGCGCGAAGGCGCAAAGGCGCAAAGGGCTTGTGGGGCGGCCAAATCAACACGGCGACGATAGCCGGGGCGTAGAGGAATCCGGAGCCTTTGCTCGCCAGCGTCAGGCCGAGGAAGAAGCCAGAGGCCAGCATCCAGCACCAGCGGGCGCGGCCCTCCGGCGCGCGCGATGCGCGCCACGCGCCGTAGAGCACGGCAAGGCCCAACAGCGTCACGCCGAGGTCGGTCGTGGCGAGATTAGCGTGGGCCAGCAGGTTGGGATCGAAGGCGAGCACGGCCAGGGCCGACACCCCCGCCCATCCACCGAACAACTCCGCGCCCCAGCGGCAGACGAGGGCCGCCAAGAGCACCGCCAGCAACATCGTCGGCGCGCGCGTGACAAAGGCCAGGCGCTCAATGGGGCCGAGATCGGGGATGAGGGCGCGGGCGTAGCTGAGGAAGTCGTGGCCCCATCCTGGATACGCGGGCAATTTAGGGAGCGACGCGCCGAACTGGCGCATCAGCAGCGCGGCGTTGAGGGCGTTGAGCAGCGGCGGGTGGCCATGCAGCGGCGGCGCCCACAGATCGCCGGTCGCCAGATAGGTCAGCCCGGCGACGATGTGCGAGGGTTCATCCGAGGTGAGGGAGAGCCGAGGCGCGCTCAGCGCGAGTTGAGCGAAAAGCGCCAGCAGCAACACCAGGATGAACCCGCGACGACGCATCAACATAACATCTGCACGGGCGTTTACTGCGTGGTAAACTGTTGCCGATCCGAAACCAAGGTCTGGCAACTGCCATTCACATAGCCATAGGAGACGACGACATATTCATACGTCGACTGAGACGTCAGCCCCGTCAACTGGATCTGATGATTGGCTATCCAATCCTGCACACTTGTGAGTTCCCAATCGGCCGGTGGCGTCCCGCCCTGGATCAAGGGCAGGTAGAGGGTATGGGTGTAGGTCTCCGGCGGCGATGTTTCTTGATCGAGCCGGCGATAGAGCACCTGGCCCAGCGTGTGGTTGCCTCCCGTGTGCCACGAAATGGTGGCATTGGTCGTCCCAGACTGCACATTGATGTCATAAATATACCCGGTGGCCCCTGGCAAAGCGTCGGGATCGACCAAATCGCCGGTATGAGAGACCTCACTGAACGAGCCTTCATCCCAGTAGATGAAGGTATGCTCGCTGCGATCGGGGTTGGCGCGGGTGAAGACAGTGATGGTATCGCCCTGGGCGGTCGCTTCAACGGAGAGGTTCTCGTAGGCGTACTTGGAGTTGCTCGGCGCCGACCAGGTGATGGCGTCGATGCGCGAATCGGTCAGCACAATCTCGTCGGGGTAATCGCCCGTGGGCGAGATCCCCACCCGCATCCGGGCGTTGTTCGGCGCGGGATGATCCATATCCAAGCCGGAGCGGGAATACATTGTAAAGCGATAGGTACGGCACGGCTGCACGCTCTCGCGCCGGAAGATGCCGCCGTGGAGATTGGTTCGGGGTTCGTAGCCCTTGAACATCAGCGCGTAGCCGCTCACCGTGCGCCCGGTATACTGCTCGGCCCCCATCTGAGGGAGATCAGTCTTGTGCTCGTACCAGGGCTTCCAGGCCCAAGTGCAGGTATCTTCAGAATAGCCATTGCAGGGCAGCCGCGTGTTCGGCGGATAACCAACCTCTCGGTACTCCTTCCAGTAATCCTCGTAATCAAAGTTGTAATAGTTGCCGTCGTCCGCGTGGACGATTCCGAAAGTGAGCAACCCAACGCCCATCAACAGTGCAGCTATAGTCAACAACGCTTGTACAGATTGTCGTTTCATCGTGCATTTCACTCCTTTTGACTCCAGGTCGATGCTATTGTAACTGTAAGACACAAAAACAGCCCAGCTCAATCCAAACACTGGCCTGTCGGTCGCCTTCACTCAGGGTAGATGATCAGATCGGTTAAGATCAGATGATCCCCCATAATCCTACCATCAATCGAAGAAACTTCCAGACGTTGCATCGTCTGAAGATCATAGAAGCCCACGCGGAGGGTGTAGCGGCCCGCCGGGAGATCTGCCGGGAGCGCCAGCTCGCGCGTCTCGACCACGACTTCCTCGAAGCGCCAGTCGGACGTGGGGCGCGCGCCGTTTTGAGGCGGGCCATCGTGCTGGGCAGCCAACTCCCCCTCGGCATCCAGCAGGTGGACGAAGACGGTGTAATCGGTCGTCATCATCGCCAGCCCCTGCCAGAAGAGCTTGAGTTCCAGCGCGTCGCCGGGACGCGGGACCGCCGGATGGGCAACGAAGCCCAGCAGGCGAATTTTATCCTTCCAGGTGTAGTCCGTTCGCGGCAGATTGGGCCGCCCCGTGTTGGGATGGATGACCTCGTAGACCTGATCCTCGCCAAATTCGGCGACGAGGCGCAACCCGGCGAAGTCGCGCAGGTCGGCATCGATGCGCCGCAGCTCCTCGGCGGGATATTGCCAGCGATGCAGGATCACGTAGCGCGCGCCCAGGCCCACGATCCAGTCGTAGGGCTGCGCGGGGAATTCGCGGTCGAAGAAGAGGAAGTAGGCGTAGGTCGGCGGGAAGAAGCCGCCGTAGCCGTTGATGAGACGTCGCCAGTGGCGCGTGCTGGCGTACAGGCGCGGCGATTCGACGCCGCCCACGTCCATCAGGATGGGCATCTCCAGCACCGGGCCGGGCGCGGCCTCCTCGGCCAGCCAGGTGTAGACCGGCGGCATCTCGGCAGGGCGCGGCACGGGGACGAGATCGAAGGGCGCGCAGAGGTTTTCTGCCAGGACCAGACCGACGCACGCCACGGGAAGTACCCGCCGCCAGCGCATCTCGCCAAGGCGAAGCGCGCCCAATCCTGCCAAGAGGCTCATCCCCGCCATCGTGAAGGCGTGGAAGCGCGCGGGTTGGCGGACGGCCTTGAAGCCAGGCGCGAACTCGAAGAGGAAGCGATAAGGGAGCGGCTCCAGCAACGTCCGCCCGTCCAGGCGCAGCGCCGGCCCCAGCGAGAGCACGCCCATCACCAGCGCCAGCGCGAGGTACAGCCAGCGCAGTCGCCGCTGGGCGGCCGGCGGGCGTATCGCGCCGACGAGGGCCAGCAGCGCCACGGTCAAGCCGGGGAAGGTGACGTGTTCCCACCACTGCTCGCCGCGCAGGGACGCGGTCGCCGCGCCGTAGAGCCAATTGCCCGGCGGCGCGGTGATGAAGTCGGTGAGATCAGCCCCGCCGCGCACCGCATCCTCGAAGGTGCGCTCGAAGCCCAGCGCCGCGCTCACGCGGAAGTAGGGGAGACTCAGCGGGATCTGAATCGTCAGGGTGATGACGACACAGAGCGCCAGGCCGCCGATCACCTGCCGGGTAAAGCGTCGGCGCTCCATCAACAGATAGCCCAATCCCAACACAGCGAGGGCCGTCGCCAGAAAGAGCGCGTAGTAGTAGCAAGAGAGCACTTGCAGGTTGAAGAAGAGCGTCAGGCCGAGCGCGTTGCGCCGGCTGGGATGATGCATTAGCCGATCCAAAAAAAGCAGCGCGAAGGGCGTCCACTGCGCCGAAAGCAGTTGGACGTGTTCGACGTGGGCGAAGCGAAAGGGGTGGAAAGCGAAGGCCATCCCCGCGACGAGGGCGGCGCCGCGATGGCGCGTGAAGTGGTAGACCAGGGCGTACATCCCCACGCCGGAGAGGGCGTAGGAGGCCAGCGTCGAGAGGTTCACCGCCAGCAAGGCGTTATCCGTGATCCAGATGACGGGCAGCGTGAAGAGCGCCTGGCCCAACAGCGTCTCGGAGTAGGCCAGGGTGTTGCTGTAAGGGTAAAAGCTGTTGGCGTGATAGAGCGCCAGCGGATTGCGCGGCAGGATGTGCGCGTCCCACGCCAGAATCCAGGCGTTGAGGAGCGGATCGGCGGCATCGAAGGCAGCGCTGCCCAGGTGCAGGGCCAGCGGGTACGTGAGGATGACGGCGGCGAGCGTAAAGAGCAGCAGCAAGGCGCACGTCCGTCCATATCCGCCCCGTAAGCCTCGCACCTTACTCACGCCGCCCCTCCACCTCGATCAAAGTCGTCGCCGTGGGGAACCACCCATCGGGCGCGATGAAGGTGAACCCGCGCCCGTGGACGGGGTCCAGCAACCCAAAAGAGAGCGTATATCTTCCCGGCGCCAGCTCCGGGGGGAGAGCTATCTGAACGCGCTCGACGTAAATATCGCCAAGCTCCCACACGTAGCCCCACTGGGCGCGCCCGCCGTGATTAATCACCTGCCGCCCGTCCTCATCCACCAGATGATAAAAGGCCCCCACAAACCACTCCGCAGATCCGGGCAGGGTATCCTCCACCCGCCAATAGGTGACGCCCGTGAGGATGTCGCCCGCCCGCGCGGAGGCCGGGAAGGTATAGCCCAACAACGTCAATCCCGCCTCGCTGGGCCAGTTCAAAGCGGTCTCCGGCAATTCGCGCGCGGCGGCCCCATCATAGGGCAAGGCCCGCAAGAAATTCACCCGCGCGCCATCCGAGATCACGATCTCTTTTTCTGGGAAATACTGGCCGCGCGGCCCCAGCACGGTCGCGTCAACCGGCGCATCGACCAGCACATAGAGCAGCGGATGCTGTCCCGGCAGCACCACGTAGTGGGGATAAGCCACATTCTTGATAGGGTCGAGATAGGTGGCGCTGATACTGCTGATGACAGCCGGATTGGCGTCCGAGACAACTCTGATCGGATACGGGGCGCTATCCACCGTCAGCTCCCGGATTGTAGCGCCCACCCGCGCGCTGGCGGCCAGATCCCAGCCGTCGAAGGCCTTCACCGTCGGGGCGCGCGCCACATGCTGGCGGGCCAACTGGAGATTCAGCCCAAAGAGCAGCGTCATGCTCACTAAAATCGGCGCCAGCAACCAGCGCGCCCGCCGGTGCCGCGCCCATGACCGCAGACCCCACGCCGCGATCAGATGGCCGGCGGGACAACTCAGCAGCAGATAATGAATATGGATCGGTTGCGCGCTGTAGCTGGTCAGGGCCACGGGAATGAGAAACCACAGCCCCAGGGCGAGCGCCACATCCCGACGCGGCCCGCCGCGCATCACCTCCCACACCGCGAAGATCCCGCCCATCGCCAGCGCCAGCCTCAGCAGTAGATCCACCCGCAACGATAGCCATCGCTGACGCGCATATCTCGCCGTCGGCTCCCGCCCCCACATCGATTCAAAATCGCGCCCGGTGACAAGTCGCAGCGCGTGATCCCAACCCTCGCGCGTCCAGTGCATCGCAACCTCTTGATCAAGCAGATGGGCCGTTTTTCTGAGGCTTCCCTCTCGCACCTGCCACAGTCCCACCCCATAGAGCATCATCGCAACGACGAATATCGCCATCCCCGCATAGAGCGCGCGCAGCGGCAGCCGACGCCGGAAGAGCACCAGCAGGGGGATGACCTGAGCCACCACGCCCATCGCTTGGAGATAGGTTTGGGTGGCCACGGTGACGGCCAGGCCGCCGAGGAACACAGGGAGGGGTTCGCGCCGCGCCGTGGTCAACGTGGGGAACAGGCCCCAGGCGATGATCGACGCCAGCAGGGGAAGGAGAGATTGCACCCACGTCGTCAAGCTAAAATAGACTATCCAGGGATTGACGGCGAACAATAACGCCGCCACAAGCCCCGCCGCTTCGCCCAGCAAACGCTGTCCCGTGCGATACACAAACGCTATCGCCACGGTATTCAGGAGCGCGATGAAGATGCGCCCCGCCCATGGCGAGCGCCAAATCAGCAACGGCAGCGCCTGGATATAGCTCATCAGGATGGGATTGTTCGCCCCCACGGAGGTCGGCTGTCCGATCAGCAACCATTGCCGGCCATCCAACATCCGCAGGGCGTCGTACATCGGATAGGCGTTATCGTAATTGAATCGTACCACTCTCAGATTTGCGAAGCGCAACCCGGCGCCGATCAAAAAGAGGCCGATAAATAGGAGCCGTGGCCCCCAACACGCGCCCGCGCCGCGCCGGGATGGTGAGGCGGAGCTATCAACTCCTCTTCGAGGCGTGATCACGCTCACTCCTCGATCCGTAGGGTGGCCAGAACAAGCTTGTCATCGGCGCCGACGGGCCACCGCTCCATCGTATCCAACCAGTAGCCGCCGGTATGAAGCGCGTACGCGCCTGGAGGCGCATCCGCTGGAACCGCCAGGGCATGCCGCTGCACGATGACATCGCCGGGCCGCCACTGCTCCATCGGGAAGCCCAGGCCATCGCCCACCACAGTCACCCTTTCACTTCCCCCCTGTGTCGGGGGGAGCGAGGGGGGTGTCGTCGGCCCGACGAGGTGCGCCAGCAGCGAGAGCGGGCGGCCGGGCACGCGCTCGACGCGCCAGTAGGTGTGCAGCTCCAGCGTCTCGCCCGGCGCGATCCGCTCCGACGGCAGATCATAGCCCAGGAAGACCAACGGGCCATCCAGTTCCACGCCTGCGACGGGATGTGAAGGCGTGGGAACACCCTCCACGCGATAGCCGACGGCCGTCGTGCTGCCATCGGCGGCGCGCAGCGCGAAGTCGCGCTCGACGCCCTCCGGTGGCTGGAGATCGGGGGGCGCGACGACGAGGCCGGCGCCCGGTGGCATCGCGTATGCCTGCGTGCACGCCGGCTGGAGGATGCGCAGATCGGGCTGGCCCAGCGCGCCTCGGACGCGATCCGGCCCGAAGCCTGTCCCGGCGCAGAGCACGGCCCAACTCGCGGGCGGGCGCGCCGCGACGCGATAGACGAAGAGCGCGTGGCCCAGCTTCGCTTCCGGCTCGCGCGCGCGGAACCAGGCATAGGTGTTGGGATCGGGCGCGTAGGGGCCTTGCAACACCGTCGCGCCGATGGCGTAGAGGCCGGGCGCGGGCGCCCACGGCGCGAACTCCCCGGCGCGCGGCGAGGGCGGGAGCAGCGTCGCATCGATGCCGTAGGTCGCCGGGCGCGCGGGGCTGTAGTGCGCGTAGGCGACCTCCTCTTCATTGTGCGCCTCCATCCACGCGCGAAGATCCCACAAATTCTGTCCCCAATCCAAATTAGAATCGACCAGATAGCGATAGCCGTTCTCCGGCCCGCCGGTCAGGCGATTGAAGAAGGTGAGGTAATTCGGGGCGACGGCAAACGTGGAGAGGA
>JBKHCQ010000071.1:0-11783 GCA_046541755.1 Anaerolineales bacterium
AATCCACCACCGATAACAAGTCCTTTTCTAACGTTTTCAGCAGTTTCCTGATTAGGTTGCCATTCGGGATCCCATTCATACGCTGGTTCAGGTGCTAAATCGGGTTTTGTAGAATTTCTGAGATAGTAGTAGAGCATACCTGGTTCATCCCAATAGGAGTTGACTACAATCTCCTGACTACCATAAGGCACAACAAAAACAGGTATATAAGATCCAGGTACACTGCCAGGCATATTGTTTAGATATCTGTAAAGTTGCTCTTGACCAGCGCCATAGCGCCACCAAGGTTTGTCTGGTTTAACTTCCCAGACTTGATTACCATAGACTAAATCTGCAAAACCTGTACCCCCATTCGGGCCAGACCCTGGGATAGATACTTCCATTAACGCTCCCGGTCGTATGAAAGTAATGAAATGTGTTTGAACAGCCCTATGCCGAGCGGTATATTCTTCCCAGTCTGCTGCTGTGGTTCCTAACACTACAGCGCTGGTACAGCGGTCTTTTCCTATTGCTCCGTGCGTCAAGAAATGGTCATGTTGATCAGCTTGTGAATTCTCTGGTCTGGGGTTGGAAGGAGTTGGGTCAGCAAGACTTGAGCTATATCCCCGTGAATCTACATATTTGACGGGATTAACCAACACATAGCTATAACGATGCATACTTAGTGGTCTATCAGGTCGACCTCGGTGCGAATCAAGACTCAACCATTGTGCAAGGCGGGAATCATAATACCGTGCATAAAAGTGATACAACCCCGTCTCCACATCATAATCCTGCCCGGTATACGCAAACACCTGCAACTCTGTCATGCCCACCAGCATCTGCCCGTATTCGTCGTACAAGAAAGGCGAGGCCACGTCGCCGGATTCATCCGCCAAGGCTACCACGCTGTCCAGGCCGTCGCTCTGATACCAGTGACGGTCGCCGGCAAAGCCGGTCGCCGGGTTGGGCAACCGCTCCATCTCCAGCGGACGGCGCAACCCGGTGACGGGCGACGGCGCCAGGTAGTAGTAGGTCTCGGTGACGGTGCCGTTCTGCTCAAGCTGCGCGCCGATGATGTCGAGGCCGTCATACAGATACGTGAACACCTGCGTAGATGTAATCTCATTCGGGTACACTACCTCTTTAAGCGCGCGGCGTCCGTAGCCATCGTAGGTGTAGGTGGCAACCATCGTCACGGTGATCGCGGCGCTGTCGCTCACGGTCTTGGTTACGCCCACCAGGCGGTCTTCGCGGTCGTAAGCGTAATCAGTGATCAAGGTGGTGCCGTCGGTTAGTACCTCGGTCTCGCGCACGCGGTCGCCGTTGGCATTGTAGTCCAAGGCTGTTGTCGATGTCTGTCCATCGACCTCGGTGAGCTGGTTGGCGGCGTTGTAGGTGTAGGCGGTCTGCTCCGGCTCCGGCGCGACGGGCAACTCCGGCATGCCGGGGTCGGGTACCAACACCGTACCCGTCTTGCTCAAGCGGTTGCCGACGGGATCGAAGGCGTAGTCGGTATCGCTGGGCGGCGCGCCAGTGCCCGCGGAGATCAAGCGATCCAGCGCGTCGTATTCATAGATGTGTACCAGTTCTACCGGATCACCATTGCCGTCAAAGGGCGCACGGGTCTCAACAACCCGCGTGCGATTGCCCACTTTGTCCATTGCGTATTGGTACGCGCTTTGTGGTTGGGCGGCGCCGTTCTGGATGTTCGTCATGCTCGTGAGCCGTCCGGCGGCGTCGTAGTCAAAGCTGGCGCGGGTGTCATTCGGGTGGCGGATCTCCGTCACCTGGCCCAGCGGGTTGCGCGTGTAGACGCTGGCTTCGGCGTGCGGATCGATAAACGTGGTGAGCCAGTCGTTAGCGTTGTAGCGATACTGCGCGCGATAGCCGTTGGGATAGGTCAGGCCCGTGAAGTTGCCCACAGCATCATAGGTGCGCATGATGGTGCGGCCCAGCCAGTCTGTGGTGCTTGTGAGGCGACCTAGGGGATCATAAGTGTGCAATGTGCAGCCTAACCCATCGCACATCTGCGTCTCGTTGCCTTCCAGATCGTAAGTGAACGTGACCGGATGCATGGTCTCCGGTGTCACGCCGTAGCTGATCTCCGCCAGCCGTCCATTGCTGTCGTAATCGTAGTAAGTGGCCTGCCATAGCGCGTCGCGGCGGCGGATAAGTTGCCCGGCGTCATCGTACCAGTATTCCCAGGTTTTATCCAAGGGATTGATTTCGCGCTTGAGTTGGTTGAGGAAATTGTACTCAAAGCGCGTGACACTCTGGTTCGCATCGGTGATAACGGTGAGGTTGCCCGCCGCATCGTAGGCGTAAGCTGTCGTACCGCTCAGGGCATCCGTCACGGTGATAAGTTGGCCCAGCGCGTCATAGTCGTAGGCAGTGGCGTGACCGTTGGCGTCCGTCACCTGGGTCACGCGGCCCAACAAGTCACGGGTGTAGGTCGTGGCATTGCCCAGCGGGTCGGTCAGCACGCGCAGGCGGCCCTGGGGATCGTAATCGTACAGCGTGGAGCGGCCCATCGCGTTGACCATTTCCACCATGTTGTAAGCCGTGTCGTAGCGCAGCGTGGTGGTGTAGCCCAGCGCGTCTTCCACCAAGACAGGCAGGCCCACGTTGTTGTAGGTGGTGCTTTCGGTGTGGTTATTGGCGTCGGTCACGCTGATGGGGGTGTCTTCGGGATCGTAGGTGTAGGACGTTTGCCCGCCCAGCGGGTCGGTGATGGTCGTCACATTATCGTTGGCATCGTAGGCAAAGGTCGTAGCAAAGCCATTGGGGGATGTGATGACGAGGGTGTTGCCCACCGGGTCATAGCCAAATTGCGTGGTCGGCCGCGCGCCATCTGCCAATTCCGGCGCGGCAATGCTGACCACACGGTCCATAGCATTGTAAACATAGTCCGTGCGCGCATCCAGCGGGTTGATCATCGCTGTGCGATTGCCGACTTTATCGTGTTCGTAGCGGGTGACGTTACCCAGCGGATCTTTGACCGCGACAAGGCGACCTACCACATCGTAGGTGTAGTCCGTCACCTCGCCACGCGGGCCGATGGTGCGAACGAGTTGATCTTCGGCATCGTAGCAATATTCGGTGCGATTGCCATTCGCGTCAATCAAATACTTGAGGCGGTTGGCGGCATCGTAAATCATCCGTGTCTTATGACCAAGCGCATCGGTTGTAGCCATGACATTGCCGTTGTCGTCGTGCGTGTAGCGCGTGGTTGCGCCCGTGGGGTCGGTGGTGGCGATGAGTTTGCCCGCTTCATCATACGCATAGCGGGTGACAAAACCGGCGGTATCCGTCATCGCCACGCGGCGGTAGAGTTTATCATAACCGTAGGTCGTCCACAGCCCGGCCTCATCCCGTTCCGCGATCAGCTTTAGATTGTCGTCATAGCGATAGAGGCGATCATCTCCTCGCCGGTTCACGGCCCGGGTGAGCAAGTCATTGCCGTCGTACTCGAAGGTCGAGGGGACGTTTTTGGGATCGGTGATGCGCGTGATATTGTCGCGCTCATCGTAGACGAATTGCACAGTATTGCCGTTGGCGTCGGCGTAGGCAGTTTCACGTCCGGCGGCGTCGTAGGTGGAAGCAGAAAAGGTTTGGTCGGGATAGATCGTCTTGATCAAATTGCCATCATTGTCATACACATACGTTGTCGTGCGACCCTCGGCATCCGTGATGGACGTAGGCTGTCCCCAATCATTGTAGGTGGCCGTGGTCTCACTCCCATCGGGCGCAATACTCCGAATAAGGTTGCCGTCGCTGTCGTATTCATACCGCCATGTATGCCCCAGCGCGTTGGTCTTGGAGATCACGTTGTTATGCTCGTCATAAGCCCAGCGCGTCACGTCCTCGTCATAATCCGCGCTCTGGGGGATGGGATCATAGCGAGCAGTGAGGTTGCCCAGCTCATCATACTCGTAGCGCGTGGTGTTGCCGTTGGCGTCCATACGCGCGGTGAGGTTGTAATTGACATCATATTCACTCAGAGCCTCGGCACCGCTGGCGTCCTGCTCATCCGTCACGCGGTTCAGGTCGTCCCAATTGTAAACCTCGTCGTTGCCTGCGTTGTCCGTAAACGTGGTCTGGCGATTGGCAACATCGTAGTTGAGATAGCTAGGCGTGCCGCTGGCGTCAATTTGCTGCACGACGCGGTCGCGGTCGTCGTAGGTGCTTTGCAAGAAGAGAATGTCTTCGGCATCCCACTCTTTCGTCATCCGGTGGCGGTCATCGTACTCGAAGCGGCGCAGTTGGCCATCCGGGCCATTGATGCGCGTGAGATTGCCCTCACCGTCATACTCGAAGGTGTAGGCACGCCCATCCCACAAATCCAGGCGCGTAATCCGGCCATCGCTATCGCTGGTCACGTTGATCGCGCGGCCCGCGTCGTTGCGGATGCCGGTGAGCGGCGGGCGCGGGACTTCGTTGCCGTCCTGCCAGGCATTTTGTTCGCTCAAATCGTAAGTGAAGTGCAGCGCATTGCCGTTGCGATCCTGCCATTCAGTAAGGATGCCGAAACCGCCCACAGTTTCGCTGAAGGTCAGCGTTACGTCATTAGGCGTGCTCCATTGCCAGCCCTCGTCCGTCTTTTCCAAACGGTCGAAGACGCCGGCGGGGGCATCGTAGCCGTCGCCATTGGGGGTATAGTGGTAGGTACGGCCATCCCACAGCGCCACCATCACAGAATCATCGCTATAGACTTGCGCCCGCGCATTGTAGGGGAAGGACCAATTGAAACCAAAGAGATCGTCGCGGGTATCTTGCGAGTTGTAGGTCAGCGTCAAGTCCCAATCCAGCCCGCCGCGCGCGGGAATGCGCGTGAGACGCGCCTGCACCACGTGATTGCCCGTGGAGAAACTGACAGGGTCGGCCCCGTAACGTTGGTAGTTCTGGTAGCCCAAATCCCGCCAGCGTTGGAGCATTTCTTCTGAAGGCGGTTCGGGATAGGGTGGCGGATTGTTAGGATCGTCGCCGCAGTACATGCCCTTGGATTCCAGATACTCGCGCACACCTGCGTAGGCCATATCAGCTATTTTATCGAAGTCGGTATCAATGATGGGCCAATCGTAATTGTGATCGAGGTACAGCGTTTCCATATGCATATAGGCCCCAGATAGGGCAACGAAATCAGCGTAGGGCAATGAGGGATGCGAACGATCATATTGTACGGGTCGGCCTAATTTCCCGATCCAACTCCCCATCGTATCACGGAAGACATCGTCGTCGCTATCGCCACCTGACCAGATAATGGAGCCACCGTCACCTTCCCAACCCCACGGTGATCCATTAAGGGAGTTAAACGCAAAAGTTGCCAGGGTGTCGCCGCCAAATTGCTGATACATCTGTGCGCGGACTGCGGGCAACTCACCATAGGCATTTTCATCTTCCCGCGTGAGCAAAATATCAACCCGACAACGGTCATTTTGCAAGCGCTCTCTGACCGCTTTCGACAAACGCACCGCGTAAGGGCCTTCTTCCACACGGCCCACTCCCGGCCAAACGGCCCAGGCTTCATTTCTGTCGGGATCGATCACCAGCTTCCTGAACGTCCCAGTGTTGGTCAGCGGGCTTTGCACGGCCAATGCACCGGAGCGCGCCGGCGTCCCGGTCGCGTAAATCGCCAGCCGCGACATCAGCGCAAATTCGCCAATCGTCTCAACCTCAGCGCGGAGCCAGTTCTCGTCCAGATACACCGCCGAGGGCACTTTTATCCAATCATCACGTCCGGGGCCGGTGCGCCGGTAAAGCGAGAGCACGGATAGATCCAGACCCCACACTTCAGGATCGGTGTAAGTTTTGGTGATAATCACACTGGGCGTGTAGACTGAGTACCAAGGGTTCGTGTCTGTGAAGACCTTCACATCATAGGGGAAGTACGTAATCGATTTGCCGGTTACCAGCGATTCAGCGGTTATCGAGAAGGCTTGCCCTGCTACAGCCAGATCAGTGGGAGGCACAGCCGGCGGATCATTCTCTGTAAAGCGGACCTTTGTCGTTTCCGTCACGCCAACGCCGGTGAACGCCACCTTAACCCGGCGGTCTTCAGAGCCAATCATCGCCGGCTCGCCAGGGTTGACCGTTATTTCATTGGGCAATGGCGGTGTATAAGCCCTTAACACCAACGGTAAATAGACAAAGAATGTTGGGTCAAAGGGCGTCTCCTCCTGAGGCGAAGAAGGTTGAACTGCTTGACTTTCACCTTCCCCCCTGCTTGCCGCAGCCACAGATTTGACCATAGACCACGGCACCATCCCCAGCAACATCGAGACCACCGTCACCACCGAAACCATTGCACGCGCCACACGCCACCCGTTTCGCATCGCCCAACCTCCCTCAAAGTTTTTATAATTCAACGCACTCAATGACCATTTTTTCGGATCAACCGATACGCAATCATGCCTACCTTTCATTATACGCATATCCCATATCAAACACAATAGGACAACCGTACTAAAATATGGTTAGAATTTCACGCCGATTCAAGTACAAAGTTTGTTACTCTATCCAACGCGAACTTGGCAAAACCCCCACACTTCAATATAATTCCCCTCAGATGACACCCCAAATCCACGCCCGACTCAAAAAGATCGCGCTCTTTGCCGGCCTCTCGGCGCGGACGCTGGATTGCGTCGCGGAGGCGGTGATCCCGCACCGCTTCGCCGCCGGGACGCAGGTTCTGCTGGCCGGCGACCGCTGCACGACGGTCTACTTCGTCGCGGCGGGGACGGTGCGCGTCTACCGGCTCTCCCTCGAGGGGCGCGAGCAGGTGTTGATTCATCTGGAGCCGGGCCAGGCGCTCAACGTCGTGCCCGCGCTCCTCGAGGCGGATGCGCCGCGCAACCTCTCCAGCGCCGAGGCGCTCACCGACGTGACGCTCTACGCGATCCCCCGCGCGGACTTTTTACGCCTGCTCGACCGCTGCCCGGAGCTGGCGACGGTCATCCTGCGCAACTTCGCCGCGCGCCTGGCGCACCTCTCGGAGCTGGTGGCCGATCTCTCGCTGCGGACGGTACGCGCCCGCCTGGCCCGCTTCCTGTTGGAGCAATCCGTGGCCGACGTCCCCGTCCGCTGGACCCACGCGGAGATCGCGGCCCGGATCGGCACCGTGCGCGTCGTCGTCAGCCGCACCCTGCGCGACTTCGCCGCCGAGGGCATCCTGGAGGTCCAGCGGCAGCGCATCGCCGTGGCGGATCGCGACGCGCTGATGCGCGAAGCGGGGATGATATGATGTCAGGGCGAGGCAATCCCTCAATGTAAGGGCAAGGCAATCCTAATTTGGTAATGGCTATTGAGGGTTCTCGGAATTTTAATGGCCAAATAAGCCAAAAACTTGTCGAGGGATTGCCTTGCCCCTATTTCCACAAATCACCACCAATGTAACCTAAGTCACAGACATTGAAACCATGATCAGCTATCCTATAGATGAAACACAAGGACGGAGGTACAACCGCATGGACGAGTGGCTGCTCCCCACCATAGATCTGAACCGCTGCACGGGTTGCGGATTGTGCGTGCAGCACTGCCCCACCGACGCCGTGGCGATGGTCGAAGGGAAACCCCGCATCGTGCGCCCACAAACGTGCAGCTACTGCGCCGCCTGCGAGGATTATTGCCCGAAGGACGCCATCACGCTGGTCTACGAGATCGTACCCTCGACCCATCAAAGTTGAGGTCGTTGACTTTTGACCGTGGATAGCTTGCAACTTTTAACTTGAAACATTCAACTTTTTTCAAAGGAGGCAGTAATGTCAATGTTCTGTTATCAGTGTGAAGAGACCGCGCGCAATGAAGGATGCACCGCGCGCGGCGTGTGTGGCAAATCGCCAGAGGTCGCCAATCTGCAAGACCTGCTCATCTGGCTGCTGAAGGGGGTCTCGTACTGGGACGTCAAGGCACGCGAGTTGGGCGTCGGCGATCCGGCAGCGGGGCTGTTCGTGGCCGAAGGGCTATTCCTCACGGTCACCAACGTCAATTTCGATCCCGAAAGTCACGTGGCGTGGATCCGCGAGGCCGTGAAGACGCGCGACGCGCTTCGGGCAGCGGTAGAGGCGCAGGGGGAAGCGCCCGCCGATCCGCCGGAGATGGCGACGTGGACGCCGCAGACCTACACGGCGCAGGCGCTCGAGCTGAAGGGGCAGACGGTCGGCGTGATGGCCGATCCCGATTTGGACCCGGACATCCGCTCGCTGCGGGAGTTGCTGATCTACGGGCTGAAGGGCCTGGCCGCCTACACCGATCACGCCTACGTGCTTGAGCACACCAACGACGACCTGTTGGCCTTCATGGAAGAGGCCCTGGCAGCGACCACGGATGACGCGCTCGGCGTCGAGGAGATGGTGGGCTGGGTGCTGCGCTGCGGCGAGATGGGCGTGGAGGGCATGCGCCTGCTCGACGAGGCCAACACCGGCACCTACGGCCATCCCGAACCGACGCAGGCCAATATCGGCGTGCGCCCCGGCCCCGCGATTTTGATCAGCGGCCACGACCTGCGCGACATGGACGAGCTGCTCCAGCAGACCGAGGGCGCGGGCGTCAACGTCTACACCCACGGCGAGATGTTGCCCGCCAATGCCTACCCCGCCTTTAAGAAGTACGATCACTTCGTGGGCAACTACGGCGGATCGTGGTGGCATCAGCGCGAGGAGTTCGAGTCATTCGGCGGCGCGATTTTATTGACGACCAACTGTCTCGTGCCGCCCAAAGAGAGCTACAAGGATCGGCTCTTTACGACTGGATTGGTCGGGTGGCCGGACGTGGCCCACATCCCCGACCGGGAGCCGGGCCAGCAGAAGGACTTCAGCGCGGTGATCGCCAAAGCGAAGGCGAGCGGCGAGCCGCAGGCGTTAGAGGATGGGTCGTTACCGACCTCGGCCATCCCCATCGGATTTGCGCGCCACACGGTGATGAGCGTGGCCGACAAGGTCATCGCGGCCGTGCAAGCGGGCGACATCCAGCGCTTCGTGGTGATGGCCGGCTGTGACGGGCGCTTCAAGTCCCGCGAATACTTCACCGAGGTCGCCAAGGCGCTGCCGCAGGATCACGTGATTATGACCGCCGGATGCGCCAAGTATCGCTACAACAAGCTAGATCTGGGCGAGATCGACGGCATCCCGCGCATCTTGGACGCGGGGCAGTGCAACGACTCCTACTCGCTGGCCTACATCGCGCTTCAGCTCAAGGACGCGCTGGGCCTCGACGACATCAACGACCTGCCCATCTCCTACGACATCGCCTGGTACGAACAGAAGGCCGTGCTGGTGCTGCTGGCGCTGCTCTCCTTGGGCGTCAAGCACATCCGCCTTGGCCCCACGCTGCCCGCCTTCCTCTCGCCGGGCGTGACCGAGGTGCTGGTCGAGCACTTCGACATTATGCCCATCGGCGCCGTCGAAGAGGACGTCGCGGCCATCGCGGCCGGGGCGTAACAGCAACAATTCAGGTGCGATGCGCCCCAACACGGCGCGTCGCACCTATCATCAAGAGGAAAAAACCTATGGTTGAAATTCATCTGTATGGCAAATTGCGCCGCTTGGCGCCAAACTCGCGCGCCGCTGAGGATACGGTCATCCGCATCGAGCCGGAGGAGAGCGAGTCGCTCCGCTCCTTGCTCAAGCGGGCCGGCGTCCCGATTGAAGAGCTGTATCACATCTTCCTCAACGGTACCTTGCTCGCGACCCACAACACGATGGCGCCGTGGCTGCAATATCCCCAGGCCCAAGCCGATGTCTGGAATTGGCGACACAATGTGACCGTCCAGCCCGGCGACCGCATCGGGCTATTCAGCGAGGATATGGCGGCGCTGGTAGTTTAACCCACGCGAACGCGCCAGGAGACGGCGCGCATCGAAGCAGGTAAAATCAAGAAGGCAGAAAGACGAAGTGACAAGGAGACAATCATTATGGAGATCATCAACGCTTTAGAAGCCCAAGAGATGCCTAATGCGCACGACGTCAGTGTGCGCGCATTGCACAGCACCGAACACGTGCAGGTCGTGATGATCACGCTGGAGCCGGGCGAGGCGCTCAAGTTGCACCTCACGCCGGTCGATGCGTTCTTCTACGTGCTGGAAGGCGCGGGCGTCGTCGAAATCGGCGGCGAGCAAGAGGCAGTGCATAAAGACCAGCTCATCCCCAGCCCCGCGAAAATCCCCCATCGCCTGTGGAACGACAGCGACGCGACCTTCCGCTTCTTGGTGGTCAAGACACCGCGTCAGAAAGAGGAATCGCGCCTGTTGTAGGGGAGTTGAAGGATTGAGGATTGAGGATTGAGGATAAAAATTAGAAGTTGGACAGGCCATATAGCGGCTCTGTAACTTTGTTAGTTGGATGGATTGCCATAAAATCGCCGCGTAGCCTAGGTTCATCCCAAGGCTACGCGGCGATGTGTTTATCTCTGATTCCACTGAAAAAAGCTAAAGGGGCTTGCAACGCCGCAAAGGCGCTAAGGAAAAATAAGGTAAAGGTTAATTTTCGTGATTAAAAACGGCGATTTGATGAATAAAATTAAATCAAACCTTAAAAATCTTGGCGATTTTGCGTCTTGGCGTGAGATAGTCCCCTTCTTTCAGTGGAGTCATCTCTAAGATTGGCGGCAGCGTTACGAACCGGCGGCGGCCTCCCGGCCCAACTCGAACGCTTTCTGATTCACCTCGCGATAGGCCGACGGCACGCGGCGCAGGATGGCATCCACCCAGATATTAGGATTGGTCTCCAGCAGCGTGGAGAGCGCGGCCAACAAGATCGTGTTGACCGCGCGGGCATTGCCGGCCTCCTCGGCCAACGGCATCGCATCCACCGGGACGACGCGGCCCGCGCGTTGCTCCAACGCCGCCAGAATCTCATCCTCCGGCGGATAGACCGCGTCGCCCACACTCACCGACATCGGCGTAATCTGCTGGCGATTGACGATGATCGTGCCGCCGGGTTTGAGCCAATCCAACCAGCGCGCCGCCTCCAGCAACTCGAAGGCCATCAGGATGTCCACGGCGCCGTGCTCACACGTTGGCGACCCGACGCTCGGCGCCCAGCGGATGTGACTTTCCACCACGCCACCGCGCTGCGCGAAGCCGTGCACCTCCGATTTCTTCGCATCCAGACCCAAATCCAAGCCCACCTGGGCCGCAATATCCGACGCGGTGAGGACGCCCTGTCCCCCCACGCCGACGAATAACAAGTTCAGTCGTTCAATCATAGATTTCTCCTTTTGTTGAATGAGCGAATCGAGCGAATGAGCGAATCGAGCGAATGGGCGAATCGAGCGAATAAGCGAATCCGGCGAATGGGCGAATCCGGCGAATCCGGCGAATGGGCGAATCCGGCGAATTAACGTTGTTGTTGACGAGATAACTCGGTGATGAGAAGGCCCAGAACTTCATCGAGCAAGGCCAAGCGATAATCCAACACCTCGGGGGAGAGCAGTTGATGAGCGCGCCAATACCATCCCTTAGTCTCACGAGCTGAACCGATGGCAACCTTGAAGAACCAATTGCGCTGCTTCCCAAATCCCCGACCGTGGCCCTCTTCCAAATTCGCACTGATGGAACCGGCGCTCCGAATCAACTGCCGGGCGATAGCCTTCCCCCGCACGTCATCGCACAACTTATCGCAATCCTGCCAGGCCAAATCGTAGAGAAAAAGCGCCTTGCGATAGCCAAAGAAATCCCATATCGGCTCCCGCTTGATCTTCTCGTGAACCTCTGCTTCCCACGCAGTATACGACCCAATCCGTCCTCCCATCACACCCCTACCTCACTATGCTTACCTGCTGACTCGCTTATCCGCTTACTCGCAGAT
>JBKHCQ010000072.1:0-11761 GCA_046541755.1 Anaerolineales bacterium
TAGAGGTAGTGGAAGTCGCCGCCGAGGATGCAATTGAGCCTGGCCCAGAGATTCACCTCAACGCCGGGACCTTCGACCCGCTGGCCGAATCCGGCTTGAAACTCGCCGGATTGGAAACGTTATCCGCCGTGGAGGAAGAGGCCGCCACGACGTACCTGCTCCAGTTCACGGGGCCGGTGCGCGAGGCGTGGAAGACGCGGGTCGCCGAATTGGGCGCGCGCCTCTACACCTACGTGCCCGATTACGCCTTCATCGCGCGGCTCGATCCGGCGCAGATCGAGGCCGTGCGCGATTTACCCTTCGTGCGCTGGGTGGGCGTCTACCAGCCCGCCTATCGCCTGGCGGAGACCTTCCGCGTGGCCGCTGCGGCCACATCCGGGGCGATGGAGATGACGGCGCTGGATGATCCGCTGGAGATCACCGTGCAGGCCCTGCCAGACGCCGATTTAGACGCGCTCGCCGCGCAGATCGCGGCCTGGGGCGGCAAATCAACGATGCGCGCGCAGCGGATGACCGCCGGCGTGCTGCGCGTGACCATCTCCCCAGACAACGTCGTGGACATCGCCAGCTTGGATGATGTGCTCTGGGTCGAGCCGTACCTGCCGCCCGCGCTGCTCAATGATGTGGGCGGCGGCGAGATTATGCGCGCCACCGACGTGCGCGCCGATCTGGGCCTGTACGGCGAGGGACAAATTGTGGGCGTCGCGGACAGCGGCCTGGATGTGGGCACGACCGGCTCAGAGATGAGCGACGACTTCGAGGGGCGGATCGCGCACGCCGAGGCGACGTGCCAACATTTTGGCATGCGCACCACGTGGCACGACTTCGACGGCCACGGCACGCACGTCGCCGGCAGCGTGCTGGGCAACGGTGTGAATTCCGGCAGCAATCCTGGCGCTCATCAATATGACAGTTCATTCGCCGGGGTGGCGCCGGAAGCGCAGTTGGTTTTCCAGGCCGTCGACGATAATGCCTCAAACCCTAATCTGGAGTGCATCCCGACAGATTTGGACTATTATATATTTCGCATAGCATACCAAGAGGGCGCGCGTATCCATACCAACTCGTGGGGCGGCCCGACCGGCGGGACGTCAGGCAGCCCCGAATACGGCGGCTATAACGAGAGTTCGCAGGCGGCGGATGATGCCGCGTGGAACCGCAAGGATTTGTTGATTCTCTTCGCCGCCGGGAACAGCGGCGTCGACGCGAACGCCGATGGCCTCGTCGATCCCGATTCGATAGGCAGCCCCGGCACCGCGAAGAACGTCCTGACCGTCGGCGCGACGGAGAGCTTGCGTAACACCACAGCGACGTGGGGCGGGGCTTGGCCGGAGGATTATCCTGTCGATCCTATCTTCAGCGATTACATCGCAGATAATCAAGATGGGATGGCCGCCTTCTCCAGTCGCGGCCCCACTGACGACGGGCGCATCAAGCCGGAGGTAGCCGCGCCCGGCACGATGATTATCTCCGCCCGCTCCCACGATCCGGACGCCGGCGAGGGCTGGGGCATCTATGATGACGACTATCTCTACATGGGCGGCACCAGCATGGCCACGCCGTTGACGGCGGGCGGCGCTGCTGTGGTGCGCGAGTGGCTGGTCAAGCAAGGCGGGGTGAGCAATCCCAGCGCTGCGCTGCTCAAAGCGATGCTCATCAACGGCGCGGCGGATATGAGTCCGGGCCAGTACGCCTCGCCGCAGGAGATTCCCGCGCAGCGCCCGAACACGGTGGCCGGCTGGGGCCGCGTCGATCTGCTGGAGACGGTCTCGCCCACGGGCAATCGCTCGCTCTGGTACAGGGACGCGACCTCGGGCCTCGCGACGGGCGCCACGGAGGAGTATCCGCTCACGCTGGCGGCAGGCGAGACGTTGCGCGTGACCTTGGCCTGGACCGATTATCCAGGCAGTCCGTGGGTGAATCGCCAGTTGGTCAACGACTTGGATTTGGAGGTCATCGGGCCGGATAGCACGTCCTACTACGGCAATAGCGGCGCCTACGCCACGGGCCACGGCTGTCTGCGCAACGACCAATGGGATCAGTGCAACAACGTCGAGAGCGTGATCATCCCTTCGGCGGCAGCGGGGAGCTACACCGTGCGCGTGCACGCGCAGAACGTGCCGAACGGCCCGCAGCCCTTCGCGCTGGCGGCCTCCGCGAACCTCGGCACATCGAACGCCGCGCCCACGCTGAGCGGCCTGCCCGATCAGATCCTCAACGCCGGGCAGACGCTGGACAATGCGATAGATTTGCATAATTACGCAGACGATGCAGAGGATGACGTCGCCGACTTGACCTTCTCCGTCATCAGCGCCCTGCCCACCGGCTTGAACGTCCAGATTGACGGGAACCGCTACGTCGACATCACAGCGACCGTTGGCTTTGCCGGCGCGGCCGCAGTCGAAATCCAGGTGGAGGATACCGACGGTCTGACCGCCAGCGACGCCTTCACGGTGACGGTGAACTCTGAGCCGACGTTAGCAGGGCTGCCGAATCAAGTGGCGCCGCAGAGCGGCTGGGAGCAGGCCATCGATCTCTGGGAGTATGCTGTCGATACGGAGGATGACGTCGCTGACCTGACCTTCTCCATCATCTCCCAGACCGTGAACCTGGCCACGATCAGCAATAATCGCTACATCGATATCAACCCGCCGAGCGGCTACACGGGCACGGCTCAAGTCCAAGTCCAGGTGGCGGATACCGGCGGCCTCACCGCCACGGATACCTTCGCGGTCGAGGTGACCGAGGATAACCTCCCACCGGAACTCGCCCTGGAGGATGTGACGTTAGAGATGGGCCAAGCTCAAAGCATCGATCTCTGGCCCTACACGACGGATCGTGACCATGCAAAGGAGACCCTCACCTTCACCGTCGAGAGCGTCTCCGATGCAAATCTCACCGCCGTGATCACCGATCCGGGCGCGCACTACCTCTATTTATCGCCTGCGGCGGGCTGGACGGGCGCGGCCCAGGTTACTCTTCAGGTGGAAGATCCTGCCGGCGCCACCGTGACCGACACCCTCAATGTGACGGTGGAATCGACCGGCGGGCTGATCTACCTGCCGCTGGTAACGAAGAACTGGCCGCCATTGCCCCTCGCGCCGACCTTGAATGCTATCACACCCAACCCCTCCACGGATGGCAGCTATACGGTCAACTGATCGGCAGGATCTGGGCCGGCCCCCACGTCGTACGATATCGAGGAGAATGGCACGATCATTCAATCTAATTATACGGGCGCCTCCCGAAGTTTCTCAGGTAAAAGTAACGGCACGTATACCTACCGAGTACGTGGCCGAAACAGTTATGGAGCCGGATCCTGGAGCGCCTCGCGACAGGTTTCGGTGCAGATTCCTTCCGGCCCAATGCCTGGTTTTTGGCAAGATACGACGACAGGTACAGAGTTTTCCGTCACTACAGATAGGGCCTATGTGGATGACTTTGCTATCTACATCTCAGTACAAGGCTGTGGTAACTACAAAATCCCATATCTCCCCCCAGAACCTATTTTTAACAATCAATTTTCATTTAGCGGCCCATTCTATGCTAATGGGACATTCAATAGCCCTACTTCTGCTAGTGGACAGAGTGGGCTGAGCGAATTTTACATTGATGGCTGCGGGACGATCAGTGGCGGCCCCTGGTCATGGACTGCGACCTGGCAACATAATAGGCTCAGAGTTGTGCCCGCAGAGGTAGTAGAACCCGATGCTGTGATACCTGTGGAAAGAACCACTAATTTTTACATCGTGAATCCTCTTGAGGGAAGTGAATAGTGAAAAACCCTATCTTATTGGATACCCGCCGCGCGCGGCTCCACCCCGCGCCGCTGACCGCCGTCACGCTCACGGATGAGTTGTGGGCGGCGCGCCGAGCGCGCAATCTGGCCGCGACCCTGCCCTCACAATATCGGTTGTTGGAGGAGACGGGACGCATCGATAACTTCCGGCGCGCGGCGGGCCGCGAGGCGCTGCCTTTTCGCGGGCGCGTCTACAACGATTCGGATGTCTACAAGTGGCTGGAGGCGGCGGTGTGGACGCTCGCGACCGACGACGATCCCGCGCTGGCCGAGATGGTGACGACGGTCATCGCAGCCATTGAGGGCGCGCAGGCCGCCGACGGTTACCTCAACACCTACTACACCTTCGAGCGCGCCGATGATCGCTGGTCGAATCTGCGGGATCATCACGAGCTGTACTGCGCCGGCCATCTGATCCAGGCGGCGATGGCGCATCATCACGTCACGGGCGAGGATCGCTTATTGAACGTCGCCCGCCGCTTCGCCGATTTGATCTGTGACACATTTGGCCAACAGGGCGAGGCGAATGGACAGCGGCCCGGCGCGCCCGGCCATCCAGAGATCGAGATGGCGCTAATAGAGTTGGCGCGGCTCACGGGCGAAGCGCGCTATCGCGAGCAGGCCGCGTATTTCTTGAACGCGCGCGGTCACGGCCTCTTGGAGGGGCGGACCTACTACGTGGATCACGTTCCGTTCCGCGAGATGCCGCGCCTGGCCGGGCACGCCGTGCGGGCGCTCTACCTCTGCGCGGGCGCCGCCGATCTCTACACAGAGACCGGCGAGGCGGCGCTGCGCGAGACGTTGGATCGGCTGTGGGAGACGATGGTCGCGCGGCAGATGTACATCAACGGCGGCGTCGGATCGCGGCACGCGGACGAGTCGTTCGGCGCGCCCTTCGAGTTGCCGAACGCGCGCGCCTACGCCGAGACCTGCGCGGGCATCGCTGTGGTGATGTGGGCGTGGCGCATGCTGCAATTGGGCGGCGATCCGCGCTACGCCGATGTGATGGAGCGCGCGCTCTACAACGCCGCGCTGCCCGGCATCTCATTGGATGGCGAGCACTACTTCTACGACAACCCGCTGGCCGTCCCGCCGGAGGAGGCGACCTCGGCGCGGCGGCGCGGATGGTTCACCTGCGCCTGCTGCCCGACAAATATCGCGCGGCTGCTGGCGATGATGCCTGGCTATATCTACAGCGTCAGCGCCAAAGATGAAGCGGCGGGCGTGTGGGTGCATCTCTACGCGGCGAACGAGGCGCGGCTCACCCTGCCCGATGGCCGCGAGATCGCGCTGATGCAGCGCACGCGCTATCCGTGGAGCGGGCAGATCACGGTGGAGGTGTTGAGCACGGGCGAGTTCAGCCTCTGGATGCGCGTCCCCGGCTGGAGCGCCGATGACGTCGCGCTGACAGTCAACGGCCTGCCGTGGGAGGGACCGGTCACGCCGGGGACCTATGTCCAGATTCATCGCGCCTGGCAACCGGGGGATGCGGTCTGCCTCCACCTGCCGATGGAGGCGCGTCAAATGGCGGCGCATCCCTACGCGCTGGAGAACACCGGTCGCGTCGCGCTGATGCGCGGGCCGGTGCTCTACTGCCTGGAGCAGGTGGATCATCCGGCGGACGTCGATCTGCGGGATGTGACGCTGACGCCGGCGACCGCGTTCTCCACGGCGTTCGAGCCGTCGCTGCTGGGCGGCGTGCAGGTGCTGCGCGCCTCGGCGGTGACGACGCCGCCCGCGTCCGCCTGGGCGGATCACCTCTACCGGCCAATCTCCACAGGGGAGAGCACGTCGGCGGGCCGAGCCGTGAACATGACCGCGATCCCCTACTTCGCCTGGGCCAATCGCGCGCCGGGCGCAATGCAGGTCTGGTTGAGAAATGATGATGCAGAATGAGGAATGATGAATGAGGAATGATGAATCTGAATGAGGAGGTGTAGGTTATGGCATTATGGGGCGGCATTGAGGCTGGCGGGACGAAGTTCGTGTGCGCGGTGGGCAGCGGCCCGGAGGATATCCACGCGGAGACGCGCTTCCCGACGACGACGCCGGAGGAGACGTTGGGCAAGGCGATTGATTTTTTCCGTGAGGTGGTCGCGAAGGGCGCAGAACTAAACGCGGTTGGCATCGGCTCCTTTGGGCCGGTCGATCCCGACCCCGATTCGCCCACGTGGGGCTACATCACCACGACGCCCAAGCCCGGCTGGGATAACACCGAGGTGGCGGGCGCCATCGGGCGGGCGCTGGAAGTCCCCGTCGGCTTCGACACCGACGTCAACGCGGCGGCCCTGGGCGAATATCGCTGGGGCGCGGCGCAGGGGCTGTCGTCGTTCGTCTACCTGACGGTCGGCACCGGCATCGGCGGCGGCGGGATGGTCGAAGGGAAGCTGCTGCATGGGCTGATGCATCCAGAGATGGGCCATCTGCGCATCCCGCGCGACCGGAGCGCCGATCCCTTCCCCGGCAACTGCCCCTTCCACGGGGATTGTCTGGAGGGCTTGGCCGCCGGCCCGGCCATCGAGGCGCGCTGGGGCCGGCGCGGCGAGACCTTGCCGGAGGAGCATCCGGCGTGGCCCCTGGAGGCCCGCTATCTGGCGCACGGGCTGGTGAACTTTATCCTGACGTTGGCCCCACAGCGGATCGTTATCGGCGGCGGCGTGATGTCGCAATCGCGCCTCTTCGAGCTGGTGCGCGCCGAGGTGCAATCGCTGCTGAACGGCTACATCCAAGCGCCGGAGATTCTAGACGAGATCGATACCTACATCGTCCCGCCGGGGCTGGGTGATCGAGCGGGCGTGCTGGGCGCGATGGCGCTGGCCGAGCGGGCGGCGGGATGACAGAAGGAGACGGCAAAATGCCCAAGCGAAAGATCGACGAGTTTGCGGAGGAGCGCGAGCAACTCAACGACATCGTGATGCAGTACGCGGGGCGCGACATCAAGCGCTTCTACAACCTCGATACCCGCGTCTACGAGACCGGCGCGCTGCCCGCCCAGACCAAGGAGCTGTTGGGGCTGGTGGCGTCGCTGGTTCTGCGCTGCGACGATTGCGTGAACTATCACCTCATCCGCTGCCGCGAGGAGGGTGTGAGCGCCGAGGCGCTGGAGGAGGCGCTGGCCGTCGGATTAATCGTCGGCGGCTCTATCATCATCCCCCATCTGCGCCGCGCGTTCCGCACGTGGGATGAGTTGGAGGCAGATGGCAATATCGACACATCAGAAAGACAAGGAGGCTAAAAGTATGACGAACAAATTTCGGGAAATCGCACCTACGGAGATCACGGACAACGTTTTCAAATTGATCGATCAGGATTGGATGCTGGTCACGGCGGGCGCGCCGGATCACTTCAATATGATGACGGCCAGTTGGGGCGGGCTGGGATCGCTCTGGCACGAGTTGGTAAGCTTCGTCTTCGTGCGTCCGCAGCGCTACACCTATCAATTTATGGAGGCGGCGTCGCATTTCACGCTCACGTTCTTTGATGAAGAGCATCGCGACGTGCTGAACTATTGCGGCACGCACTCCGGTCGGAACGTGGATAAGATCGCGCAGACGGGGCTGACGCCCGTGACCGGGGAGACCGGCGCGGTCTACTTCGTGGAGGCGCGCCTGGTGCTGGAGTGCAAAAAGCTCTACGCGCAGGATCTGACCGCCGAGAATTTTGTGGATATGGCCGTGCGGAGGGAGATCTACCCCACGGACGATTTTCATCGCGTCTACGTGGGGCAGATTGTGCATTGCCTACAACAAGCATAATATCGATATCAACTGACACGAAAACAGGCCCTCAAGATGAGGGCCTGTTGCTTTGAAGAAGCGTTAGCGGCCTAAAACTCCACATGGACGCTAGCCGGCCCGACGATGGGCAGGCTGAACGCGAAGGTGCTGCCCTCCCCCACCGCGCTTTCGACCCAGATATCGCCGCCGTGGGCCTGCGCCGCCATCTTGCACAGCGTCAGTCCCAGGCCCGTGCCTTGACGCGGGCCATCCTGCTTGATCTGCCCGAACTTCTCGAAGATGTGCTCGCGATATTTCGGCGGGATGCCCGGCCCCGTGTCGGTGACGCTGATGATGACCATCTCATCTTCACGCTCCACCTTGGACGTGATCGTGCCGCCCTCCGGCGTGTACTTGAAGGCATTGGTCAGCAGGTTGGCGATCACGCGGGAGATGAGTTGCGGATCACAATTGATCACCGTCTCGGTGGGGCAGGCGGTGATCTCTAAATTCTGCCCCTCCAACTCCGCCGCCGCGCGCATCGCCTCCGTGTTCTGGGCGACGAGCTTGCAGATATTGACCGGCT
The DNA here is from genome assembly GCA_046541755.1 of Anaerolineales bacterium. Classification (GTDB taxonomy): domain Bacteria; phylum Chloroflexota; class Anaerolineae; order B4-G1; family SLSP01; genus JAAAOZ01. Next base: position 8,102 of record JBKHCQ010000072.1, read on the forward strand.
CCAGGTGCAACTCGAACTTCCCGGCTTCCATCTTGTTGATGTCCAGCAGCTCCCCGACCAACCCCAGGAGCATCTTGCCGCTGTGTTGCGCGTTTCTCAGCAGGTTCTTTTGATCCTCCGTCATCTTACTCCCCAACGTCATCAGCAACAGATCCAACGCGCCGGTCACCGCCGTGATAGGATTGCGCAGATCGTGAATGATCATGTGGGTGAGGCTGTTTTGCATCCGCTCCGATTCGATCAGCTCCGCGTTGGTCTCTTTGAGCCGCTCGGCCAACACGCCGGCCAACTGCGAGGTGATCAGTGTGGGGATGGCGACGGCCAACCAGTTGATGATCAGCAACGCGCCGCGCGTTTGGGGATCAAAGGTAATATCCCAAATGAGAATCATTTGGATCACGCCTAAATATTCCAGCAGCAACATCAGCGCGTAGCTGGTGATACTGACGATCGCGATGATCGTCGCGCCCTGGCGGCCCAATAAAAACGAGGCGGCCACGACGACCAGCAGATAAAGCGCGGGCATCGGCGTGAGCGGCCCGCCGGTATAATGCACGGTGATGGTGATGATCATAGCGTAGGCGGTCAGCGCGCTCCAGGAAATCGCCCTGATGGGCCAGCCTTTATGCACGCCGTAGATGCCGATGACCGACACCGTAGCCGAACAAAGCGCTAATAGCGTCGTCTCCATCGGCGGGATTTGAAGAGACATGACCAGTGGGCTGGTCGCCAAGATCATCACGCTCATGCCGATGGTGATGATCCCCGCGTATAAAAGCGTGTTGCGTAAGTCGCGGGCATCTTCGGATTCGATAGGGCGTTCCGTTTTTGAAGTGTTGGGGTTCATAAGTTCTAACCTCACATCGCGGCATTAGATTGGTTTCAGTTTAGAGGATTTTATCGAGTTGTCAAACCTGCGCTTTCTATACTTATTTTACCTATCTCACTTCTCACTTTCAAATTGATCGTTCCCCCTACCGGTGATATACTTAAAGATGTCTTTCCATCGGCGACTAAGTTCTAACCGTCGAAGGCCGGTTTCGCAAACGTAGCCGCGAACTCCCACGGCCAATAGGGCCTTCCCTCGGCCATGGGGCCTTCCCTCGGCCATGGGGCCTTAGGGCCACAGGAGGGCCACAGGAGGGCCACAGGAAGGCCAAGGTATTCGCCAGATATAGCGCCTTACTCATCAAACTAAACCGTTACCAACAGGATAAATTCGACGCCGACGGGCAATCGACGGATGAGACAGCCCGCCGCTTCCTGGAGAAACTGAGGCCCGCGTTAGATGCGTGGGTGCGCCGCCCGCGCCCTTAGCTGCTGTTGTTATATCTCCAAGCTATACTCGCCAGATGCGATCAATGCTTCAGGGTGCTGGAATGCTTTTGTAATCTTGCCTGGTGCAAGATCGGATACACTGAGAGTGCTTCATCGTGGCCCACAGTCCTGAGCCACCAGAGAGCATACCCAACGTAGACAATTGGAATGAGAGTATGATAAATCATCAAACGACTCTGTTAATCATCGAAGACGATCCCGACGTCGTAGCGCAGTTGCGCCCGCAACTGCGCCAGGCCATTGAGGCGTTGCCCCCCCTGGCGTTTGAGATCGTCCCCACCCCCTCCGAGGCCCTCCAGTGCTACGACGCGCTGTCGCCGGATGTGATCGTGCTCAGCGCGCATTTCACAGAAGCCCCCGAAATCGACCGACTAAGGGCAAAACTCCAGCACGTGGGCCAGATCCCCGTGATCTATCGCCTGGATTCAGCGGAGGACGTCGCCCCCGATGGCGCGCTCCTGGCGTTGACGCCGCCCTATACCGTGGCGGCCCTGCGGCGCATCGTCGGGCTGGCGCTGCGCCAACACTCGGAGACGATGCTCCAACAGCGCAATCGCGAGCTGGCCCTGCTTCACGACGCCGCCCAGAAATTCACCGCCTCGCTTGATGTGGACGATGTGTTGGAGGATTTGATGGGCGAGGTGCGCCAGATGTTCGCGGCGGACGCGATGTCCATCTGGTTGCTGGATCAGCAGACCACGGAGTTGGTCTGCCAGAAATCCCACGGCCCAAGCGCCGACCTCGTCGAAGGCTGGCGAATCCGACCCAAGGCCGGCATCGCCGGCTGGGTGGCCCATCACGGGCAAAGCCTGGTGGTGGATGACACCCGCCAAACGGAGCAGCACATCAAAGCGGTGGATCGCGAGACCGGCGTCGAGATGCGCTCCATCCTCTGTGTGCCGATGTGGCGCCAGCAGCGCGTCAACGGCGTCATCCAACTCTTGGATTCGCGGCCGGGCCGGTTTAGTTATGAGGATCTGGCCATGGTCGAGGCGCTGGCCTCCTCCGCCGCCGTCGCGCTCGAAAATGCCAGCCTCTATGAGGAGACCGAGCGCCTGTTAGAGATGACGCAGGATGCGCTCTCCGAGATGGAAACGCTCTATCACGTCACCAACATGTTCCAATCCATCGATGATCTGGCGCAGTTGCTGGATACGTTGGCCACGATCACCGTGGATGTCCTGGCGGCGGATCGCGTGGCCGTCATCGCGTGCGATATGGCCGCCCACGCGATTACGCACATCGCGAAGGCCGGGCCGGGCGCGCAGCACGTGACGAACATCGACTTTGATGAGTGCCAAGCAGGATTGAGCGGTTGGGTGTTGCGCGAGCGCCGCCCGACGATCTCGCCTAAAGGCGCGCCCGATCCGCGCGAATCCCCGGCGGTGCAGCAACGTCGCGTGGAGACCGACTGCGGTTCCATTATGATCGTGCCCATCCAAACGTCCGGCGCGCTCTGGGGCACGATCACGGCCATCAACCGCCCCGATCAGCCCGATTTTACCGCGCACGAGTTGGATCTGATGGAGATCATCGCCAATCACGCCGCCAACGTTATTCAGAGCGCCCAGTTGCTGATCTCCCTGCGCGAAAGCGAGGAACGCTTCCGCTCGCTGATCGAATCGATGAATGACATCGTCTTCACGTTAGATCGCGAGCAACGCCATACGGGCGTCTACGGGCGCTGGATGGAGAAATACGGGCTGGCCCCGGACGTCTTTCTGGGGAAGACCTCGCGGGAGGTGATGGACGAGGCGGCGGAGGTTCACGAGGCGGCCAATCGCCGCGCGCTGGCCGGAGAGCACGTCGTCTACGAATGGTCGATGCAACATGGGCCAAAACTCCTCCACATCCAGACCTCACTTTCGCCAATGATGAACCCGGCGGGTGAGGTGGTCGGCGTCGTGGGCGTGGGGCGCGATATCACGCGACTCCGGCAGATGGAGGAGATGCAGGCGCGCATGGCGGCGATTGTCGCCTCCTCCAATGATGCGATTATCGGGGCGACTTTAAATGGGATCATCACCAGTTGGAACGCCGGCGCGGCGCGGATCTATGGCTACCGCCCTCAAGAGGCAATAGGCCAATCGGTCACGGAGTTGATCGCCCCCCATCGGCCAGAAGAAATTGAGCAAATCTTGACCCAGATTCAGCGCGGCGAGCGCATAGAGAACCACAAGACCACGCGACTGTGTAAAGGCGGGCGGGAGATTGATATGGCGCTGACCATCTCTCCGGTTCGAGATCAGGCCGGCGAGCTTATCGGCATCTCGGCCATTGGGCGCGACATCACGGAGCAGAAACGCGCCGAACGGGAGTTGC
>JBKHCQ010000073.1:0-11656 GCA_046541755.1 Anaerolineales bacterium
CTGAGCGTGCGCCGCGCCCTGCGCGCCAGTCGCATCGGGCTGATCGGCAAGCCCTCCGGGTGGCTTGTCGCCAGCAAGCCGAACCCGGCCATCGTGAAGGCGGTCTGGGGGCCGGAGGTCGTGCCCATCGCGATGGAAGAACTGACCCGTCGGCTCGCCCAGATCTCCGATGAGGCGCTGGTGAGTCATCTGGATGATCTGACCTCGGACGCGAGCGAGATCCGCGAGCCTTCGGAGGCAGAGTTGATGGATGTGGCGCGGGTCTACGTCGCGCTGCGCGAACTGGTGGAGGAGCACGCTCTCGACGCGCTCACCCTGCGCTGCTTTGATCTGGTGCTCGAATTGCAGACGACTGGCTGTTTCGGCCTGGCGGCGCTGACCGATGAGGGCGTCATCGCCGGCTGCGAGGGCGATCTCGTCAGCATGGTGGGGATGCTCTGGGCCGCCAAGCTGCTCGACGCGACGCCCTGGATGGCGAATCCGGCCCAGGTGGATGTGGCGGCCAACGCGCTGTGGCTGGCGCACTGCACCGTGCCGCGCGCGTTGGTCGAGCGCTATCGCTTGCGCTCGCACTTCGAATCGGGCCTGGGCGTGGGCATCCAGGGGATGCTGCCCGCCGGCCCTGTCACGCTGCTGCGCATCGGCGGCGTGGAGATGCGCCATCTCTGGCTGGCCGAGGGCGAGATCGTGGCGGCGGGCGAGGCGGAGAACCTCTGCCGGACGCAGGCCCAGGTCCAGTTGACTCGTGGCAACGTCGCGGATCTGCTGCGCGCGCCGCTGGGCAATCACCTGGTGCTCGTGCCGGGCCATCACGCCGACCGGCTGCATCACTGGTGGAGGTTTCACCTTGCGAAGGTTGCGAAATAATTCGCATTGGGGATTCATCTTGATCTGTAAACGTAAATCCATTGCGATATTATCGTGTAACCTTCGCAAGGGTTGAGAGACAATACTTTGGGCCTACCCTTGCGAAGGTTGCGGTATGATGTGCATTGAGGATGCTTGCTGATTTATAGAGACAATTTTTTGTAAAGGTGTTGTGTAACCTTCGCAAGGTTTGGAGGTGACTATGCCCGATGCCAAACGCATTTATCAGGAGCAGGCGGTGGCGTACGAGGCGCTCCTCGCTCGTGAGGATTACGAGGGGCGGCTGCGGCCGGCCTTGTGGCAGATTTGCCCGTGGGAGGGACTGAACGTCGTCGATATGGGCGCGGGGACGGGCCGGTTGGCGGTGATGATGGCGCCGGAGGTCGGGTCGATGACGGCGTTGGATCTCGCGCCGCACATGTTGGCTGTGGCGCGGGATCGGTTGCGCGCGGGCGGATGGCCGCGCTGGGCCACGGTCGCGGCGGATCATCGCGCGCTGCCCTTGGCGGATGCACAGGCCGATCTCGTCATCTCCGGCTGGAGCATCGTCTACACCGTCGTCTGGTTCCCGGAGAGTTGGCGGCGCGAATTGCGTCAGGCCCTGGCGGAGATGCGACGGCTCCTGCATCCGGGCGGCATGGCCATCATCATCGAGACACTGGGCACCGGCGAGACCTCCCCGCGTCCGCCGCAGGTGATGGCGGACTACTTGGATTTTCTGGCGGATGTGGGCTTCGCTTCGACCTGGCTCCGCACCGATTACCAGTTCGCCACGCGCGAGGAGGCGGCGCGGCTCACCGGCTTCTTTTTCGGCGACGAGATGATCGAAAAATGCGAGGGGGACGGGCCGGTCGTTCTGCCGGAATGCACCGGCATCTGGTGGCGGCAGTTCTAGCGGATCAGCGAGTCAGCGGATGGGCAAATGGGCGAATTCGCGAGTAAGCGAATGCGGCGGCGTAGGGCTAGTCGCATCTCTGTTGAGTAGCTAAGAAAACCATCGGCGCTTGAGCGCTGAGGCATAATAATCCAATCGAGAGGTCGAGTGCTTGTGGCGCTCGGCCTTTTTGTTTTGATCACCTATCGAGGCTGCTTCCGCGCTCCAACGCACCTCCAACTTTTTGCAACGAAGCTCAACATTTTCTACAACGCGCTCCGTATCTCGGCTAAGGGTCGTCTCGCTATAATGAAAGTAGTATGATCTTATGCGGTGAACCCAGGAATCCAAAAGCAAAGAATTGAGGTGAAAGATGCGTAAGGGAATTCGGATTGGTAAAATTTTCGGGATCAACATCTGGGTGGATTGGAGTTGGCTGTTGATTTTCCTGCTTATCACGTGGAACCTCGCGACGAGCTTTGGCAACATCCATGCGGACTGGAGCGTTGCTCTGCGCTGGACGATGGGCGTGGCGGCCGCGTTGCTCTTCTTTGCATCGGTGCTGGCGCACGAGTTGGCCCACTCCTTGATGGCGCAGCGGCAAGGCACGGAGGTGCGGGGCATCACGCTCTTCCTGTTCGGCGGCGTCTCCAACATCCAAGAGGAACCCGAATCCCCCGGCGATGAGTTTTGGATGGCCATTTTGGGGCCGGTGACGAGCTTTGTCATCGGCATTGTGTTGCTTCTCATCGTAGGGCTGATGACGGGGATGCAGAATCTCCAGACGATGGAGCCGCAAAAGATCTTAGCCCAACTGAATCCGCTGGCCACCATCTTCGTCTGGTTAGGCTCCATCAACATCACCTTGGGCATCTTTAACCTCATCCCCGGCTTTCCGCTGGATGGAGGCCGGGTGTTGCGCTCGATCTTGTGGGCCATCACCGACGATCTCCATCAGGCGACGCGCTGGGCGTCGTGGGCGGGGCAGGGCATCGCCTGGATGATGATCATCTCCGGTATCTCGATGGCCTTTGGCGCGCGCATCCCCTTCTTCGGCGCGGGCGTATCAAGCGGCTTGTGGCTGATGTTCATCGGCTGGTTCCTGAGCAATGCCTCAACGCAGAGCTACCGCCGCTTGGTCATCCAGGATGTGCTGGAGGATGTCCCGGTATATCGGATGATGCGCGCGAATCCCCCGACGGTTGCGGCGGATATGTCCGTCGCCGCGTTAATCGAAGAGTATATTATGCGCTCCGATGATCAGGGTTTTCCGGTGATGGAAGGTGGAGAAGGTGAAGATGGCGGGCGGTTGGTGGGCCTGGTGACGTTAGATGATGTGCGGTCGACGCCGTCCGAGGCGCGCGCCTTCACGCTGGTGCGTGAGATTATGACGCCTAGGGATGATCTGGTGACCGTCGCGCCCGATGACGATGCGGGCGATGCGCTGATGAGTTTGGCGCAGAGGGATGTGCGGCAGTTGCCCGTCCTGCGCGATCAACAGATCGTGGGCCTGGTGCGCCGCCGCGACATCGTCAAATGGTTGCAACTACACTCGGAACTGAACGTGTGATGGTTAGACGTTGAATCTATAACCTATGAGGAGGTTAAACTATGGCTATTCGCTATCCAATTGAGTATGAATTAACCCCCGATCGCATCGACGCGGGCCGCAGTTGGCTGAGCCTGCGGTTGAAGAATATTGGTGACAATGCGTTAACCGGACTGGATGCGCGCTTGAACTCGCTAGATGTCTACAGCATCAGCGTCTCCGGTACCGGTAGTTACGTCTCCGTGCTGAATCCGGGCGAAGAGGTCATCCTGCCGTTCCAGGTGCTGGCCAATTCGACCGGCAGTCTCTACATTTCGCTGGATGGATGGAAAGACGGGAACGTCTTCCACTGGGAGACCCCGGCGGTGTCCGTCACCGTGGGCCGCGAGGTGGCCGAGTTGGTCAGCTTCTTCGCGATGTCCGAACCGTATCCCTTGATAGGCGATAAGATCAACTGCGAGGCCACGGTGCGCGGCCTGGCGGAAAGTACCGGCGTGACGCTGGAGTTCTGGGCCGAAAATCCCAGCAACGAGTTCGAGGCCTTCCACACCATCCAGACGAAAGCCCTCACCGAGGGGGAGACCGTGCGCTACAGCGCCGAGTTCACTCCCGGCGAAGAGGGCCTCTATACCATCTACGCCTATCTCTTCGACAATGGCCGCCGGATCGGCCGCCAAGTCGAATATGTCTCGGTGCGCAGCTAACGGATCAACCCATCGGCGGTATGTGCGACGTGTGATATTGTTGCACCTCACAAAACTAAATGGTTACCAGGCGCATTGATGACTACCCAACTACCAGACTACCCAACTATTTTTGGAGGAATAACTATGCCAATTCGAGAACCTTTGAGATACGAATTACAACCCCGGCGCATCGGCGCGGGGCCTTCGTGGGTGACCTTGCGACTGGAAAATGTCGGCGATCGACACTTGTACGATCTTGACGTCCAACTCCACTCGTTGGATACCCACGTGTTGGATGTTCAAGGCCAGGGCGAGCTTATCTCTGAGTTGCGACCCGGCGAGATGACTGAAATTTCATTCCAGGTCACGGCGGATGCGCGCGGGCGCTTGTATGCCACCATTGATGGCCAAGAAGGCCAACAAGGCCAAGAAGGCCAAGAAGGGAAAGAAAACGGGACGGATTTCCACTGGGAGACGCCGGGTTTGCAGGTCACGGTGGGCGGCGCGGTCGCCGAGTTAGCCGACGCCTACGTCCTTTCGGGGCCATATCCGCATATAGGCGAGACGCTGACCTGCGAGGTCACCGTGCGAGGCTTGGGCGTCAGCAGCAACCTCGTCGTCGAGTTTTGGGTCGAGACCCCGCGCGACGAACTACGATCTATTGCCAAGCAGGGTACCGATGTGTTGGCGGCCGGCGAGGAACAGATCTACACGGCGGAATTTACCCCGAAAGAGAAAGGCATCTATATCTTCCACGCCTATCTCTTCGATGGCGGGCGACGCATCGATCACCTCACGGATTCATTCACCGCCATGCCGTAATCGGATAAAAATGTAGAGACGCAAGATCTTGCGTCTCTACATAATCCAAAAACATCGGTGTCTTGGGAAGGGTTTAATTCCCGGTATCCTTTTAACCCAAATCAAAGCAAGGAGGCTGACATGACAGTTGTATCGGATGTGAAGAAGCGCGTTTCAAAAGCATTGGCCGAAGATGAACGCACGGCGGAGTACATCATCGATGTCGTTGACGACCAGGGCGTCGTGACCTTGACCGGCGCCGTCGATGCGGAGGACGTGAGTGCCGCAGCGGCGGAGATCGCCCAGGCGCAAGAAGGCGTCGTTGAGGTGATCAACGATATCGAAGTGAGAGACCCCGATGTCGCCGAAGACATCGTAACCCCGCCGCCGGATGTGCGTGGCGGCGTGCGAGATGTGTAGACGCGAGAGGCTGTAAGCAAGAGGAGCAACCAGAGCGATAGGAGGGCTTATGTTTCGCAAGATCATGGCGCTGTTGAGCATTGGCGCGCTGCTGTTGGCATGGCCTGGATGGGCCACGGCCCAAGAGCCAATCGAGATGGACTACACCGACACGCACTGGAGCGCTTCATATTGGAATAACGTCGATCTGACGGGGCCGCCCGTGCTGACGCAGGAGGAGGATCGCATCGATCACGATTGGGGCGTTGGATCACCGGAGCCGCGTGTGCGGGTCAATCGCTTCTCGGCCCGCTGGACGCGCCGCATCAATATCAATGTCGCGGGTATGTATCGCTTCACCGTGACCGGCGATGATGGCGTCCGCCTCTGGGTCGATGGCGAGTTGATCTTGGATGAGTGGCAGGTGCAGGCGGCAAAAACTTTCACCCCGGAGAAATACCTCACCGAGGGCGCGCATCGGGTGCGGTTAGAGTACTTCGAAAACACGGGCGCGGCCCAGATCGAGCTGGATTGGTCGCGCATTGCGCCGGTGCAGCGTGGCTGGTGGAAGGTTGAGTACTTCGATAACATGATGCTGCGCGGTACCCCGGTCTATTCCCATTATGAGGCCACGATCAATCACGAATGGGGCGAAAGCTCGCCCATCTCCGGCATCGTGCCGGCGGATCAATTCTCCGTGCGGTGGACGCAATCCTTGGATTTGCCCTCCGGCGACTATCGCTTTCATCTGGAGGTGGACGATGGCGCGCGGCTCTGGATCGGTGGCAATCTGGTGCTCGATGCGTGGGCCGATCAGACGGCGACCGTCTATGAGCGCGAGGTCTTCATCAGCGGCGGGCCGACTACGCTCCAATTGGAGTACTACGAAAATGCGAGCGACGCCGTAGTTCGGTTGGATTGGGAGCGCGTTCCGGAGCCGGACGAGGTCGGGCCGGCGCCCGTGCCGGGGCCGGTGGTGGATGATACCGACGCGGCGTTCACGATGGGCGGCGCGGCGAGTGGGTGGCAGATCACGACCGGCGGTTACAATGAGCAAATGACCTGGACGAGGAATCACGCCGTGATGCAGCCTGATCACAACTGGGCGCGCTGGGCGCCGAATCTCCGCGCGGGCGCGTATGAGGTCTTCGCCTACGTGCCGGTTCGCGAGGACGCCACCCGCCACGCCGTCTACTGGATCTCCCACCGCGACGGCATCGATCTCCAGACCATCGATCAGGCGGCCCGGGGCGGCGACTGGGTCTCACTGGGAACCTACACCTTCACCGGAACCGAGACCGACTACGTGGCGCTCTTCGACGTCACCTCGGAGACGTCGGGAACACGCGTCGTCCTCTTCGACGCGATACGGTGGGAATCGCGCTGAATTGTAGGCGGCGCTTCAATAAAAATCTTACGTAATACGCATTACGCAATACTTGTCTGTAAAACATACGGCGCGTTCAAAGCGAAAGGATCAAAGGGTATATGAGGAGAGAAGCACAACTCTACGAGCAATTAGACGACCAGCGGGTGCAGTGCCATCTCTGCGCGCACACGTGCAAGATCGCCGAGGGCAAGACCGGCATCTGCCAGGTGCGCACCAACGAGGGTGGCACGCTCTACACGCGCGCCTATGGACGCACCATCGCCCAGCACATCGATCCGGTGGAGAAGAAGCCGCTACTCCACTTTCACCCGGGCACCACCGCCTATTCCATCGCCACGCCGGGATGCAACTTCCGCTGTCAGTGGTGCCAGAACTGGCAGATCTCCCAGAATCCGAGCGAGCGCCACTTCGCGATGGCGCAGGAGGCCAGCCCGGAGGAGATCGTCGCGGCGGCGGCGCGGGCCGACTGTCGCAGCATCGCCTACACCTACACCGAGCCGACCATCTTCTTCGAGTACAGCTACGACACGGCGAAACTCGCGCGCGAGCGGGGCATCGCCAACCTCTACGTGACCAATGGCTACATGACCGCCGAGATGTTGGACAAGATGCATCCCTATTTAGATGCGGCGAACGTCGATCTCAAGGCCTTCCGCGATGATGTGTACCGCGAATATGTCGGCGCGCGCCTCCAACCGGTCTTGGATAGTATGCGGAAGATGAAGGAGCTGGGGATTTGGCTCGAGGTGACCACCCTGGTGATCCCGGACATCAACGACGATCCCGACGAGCTGCGCGATGCCGCGCACTTCGTGGCGGAGGAGCTGGGGCCGGAGACGCCCTGGCACATCAGCCGCTTCCATCCGACCTACAAGCTGATGGATACACCGCCGACGCCCGCCGAGACCCTCCGTCGCGCCCTGGAAATCGGCAAGGAGGCCGGATTGCACTACGTCTACGTCGGCAATCTGCCCGGCGAGGCCAACACGGTCTGTCACGAGTGCGGGGAGGTGCTGATCCGCCGCTACGGCTACCAGATTCGCGAGAATCACGTCGTCGATGACGACCGCTGCCCCAATTGCGACACGCCCGTCGCCGGCGTCGGGCTGGCCGGCTGAGGCGGTGCCCTGATGCCAATCACGAATTCAAAAGTTGCGGATATTTTCAACGAGGTCGCCGATCTCCTGGAGATCGAGGGCGCCAACGAGTTTCGCGTGCGGGCCTACCGCGATGCCGCGCGCACCATCAGCGGCCTGCCGCGCAGCCTCCGCGAGATGCTCGCCGACGGCGAGGATCTGACGGAGTTGCCTGGCATCGGCGACGACCTGGCGGGCAAGATCGAGGAGATCGTCGAGACCGGCTCGCTCGAGCAGTTGGCGGAGATCCGCGCGCGCACGCCCCCCTCCCTGGGCAAGATGCTCAATATCGCGGGGCTGGGGCCAAAGCGCGTGCAGAGAATCCACAACGAGTTGGGCGTCGTCACCTTGGATGAACTCCAGGAGGCCGCCCAAACCGGCCAGATTCGCGAGTTGCACGGCCTCGGCCCTAAGATCGAGGAGAAAATTCTGGAGGATCTCGAGCATCGGGCGGGCGAGGAGGAGCGCACGCGCCTGGATGTCGCCGAGGAACTGGTCACGCCGCTGGTTGCTTACCTGGAGGACATCGACGCGGTGCAGCGCGTGACCGTGGCGGGCAGCTATCGCCGCCGCAAAGAGACGGTGGGCGATATTGACATTCTCCTCATCAGCAAGGAGGGCGAGGCGACCGCTGCGATGGACGCCTTTGTGGCCTACGAGGATGTGGTGGCGATCGACTCGAGGGGCGAGACGCGCTCGACGGTCAGGCTCCACTCCGACCTCCAGGTCGATGTGCGGGTCGTGCCGGAGGAGAGCTACGGCGCGGCGCTGTTTTACTTCACCGGCTCCAAGGCGCATAATATCACGCTGCGCAATATGGCGCTGGACGCGGGCCTGAAGGTCAACGAGTACGGCGTCTTCCGGGACGAGGAGCGCGTCGCGGGCCGCACCGAGGAGGAGATCTACGATCTCTTCGATTTGGATTACATCGCGCCGGAGTTGCGGGAGGATCGTGGGGAACTGGCGGCGGCGCAGGCGGGCGAGCTGCCCGACCTCATCACGTTAGATGACATCCGAGGCGATCTGCAGATGCACACCACAGACAGCGATGGCAACGCCTCGCTGGAGGAGATGGTCGCGGCGGCGCGGGACCTGGGCCACGAGTACATCGCGATCACGGACCATTCGGCCCACGTCGGCGTGGTGCAGGGGCTGGACGCCGACGCGCTTGATGAGCAGCTCGCGCAGATCGCGGCGCTGAACGATGACCTGGCGGACTTCCGTGTCCTCAAAGGCGTTGAGGTGGATATTTTGCCCGATGGCGCGCTGGCCCTGCCCGACGCGGCGCTGGCCAAGTTGGATGTGGTCGTCGCCTCGATCCACACCAAATTTGGCCTTTCGCAGGAAAAGCAGACCGAGCGCGTCCTGCGCGCGCTGGACAATCCCCACGTCAACATCCTGGCGCACCCGACGGGCCGGCGCATCGGCGACCGCCCGCCCTACGAGATCGATCTGGAGCGGGTGATGGCAGCGGCGCTGGAGCGCGGTTGCTTCTTGGAGATCAACGCCAGCCCGGAGCGCCTAGACCTCAACGACGTCTACGCCAAAATGGCCAAGGAGATGGGCCTGAAGGTCGTCATCTCGACGGACGCCCATCGCCCCGGCGGCCTTTCAAATATGAAGTACGGCGTCTGGCAAGCGCGGCGCGGCTGGCTCGCGGCGGACGACGTCATCAACACGCGCCCTTGGCCGGATCTGAAGAAGTTGCTGCAACGGTGAAAAAGCCCGCAGATAAATCGCGGGCTAGAAGCCGAAGTCGGCTCGAAGCCGACTAAAATGGACGATGATTCTCCGGCGTTGAGTCGGCTTTTAGCCGACTTCAGCTTTGAGACGGGTAGTTTACTGCCCGGCTGCTCTTGGTTGCATTGTTCGAGGATAACCTATCCAATGAACCACCTCCCTAAACCCCCCGATATTTCAGTTGAGGAGATCGAGAGCCGGGACGCGGCCCGCGAGGCCGTCGAGAAGCTCCGCGACGCCATCCGCTATCACAACTATCGTTACTACGTGCGCAACGACCCCGTGATCTCCGATGCGGAGTACGACGAGCTGCTGCGGACGCTCGAGGCGCTGGAGGAGAAATTCCCCGCGCTCCAGACGCCCGATTCGCCCACGCAGCACGTCGCCGGCGAGCCGCGCGATGCGCTGGGCCGAATGGAACATCCCACCCCGATGCTGAGCCTCAAGGCGGTCTACGAGGCCGAGGCGGTCCGCAACTTCGATGAGCGCTGCCGTGAGGATCTGGGCCGTGATGATGATAAAGTCGTCTACATCGCCGAGCCGAAGTACGATGGCCTGGCCGTCGAGTTGATCTACGAGGATGGCCGGTTGGCGGTGGCCGGCACGCGCGGCGATGGCGATACCGGCGACGACATCACGGCCAACGTGAAAACCATCCATGAGGTACCGCTGGCGCTGCGGGCGCCGGAGGGCGAGAGCGCGCCGGAACGTCTGGTCGTGCGCGGCGAGGTCTACATGCGCAAGGACGAGTTCGAGGAGATCAATCGCCGCCGCGCCGACGAGGGCAAAGAGCCGTTCGCCAATCCCCGGAACGCGGCGGCCGGCTCCCTACGCCAACTTGATCCGCAAGTCACGGCGCGGCGCCCGCTGCACATCTTCTTCTACGGCGTGGCCGATGCGGCGGCGCTGGGCTTCGAGACCCACGAGGAGGTTGTGCAACGCCTGCCCGATTGGGGCTTGCGCGTCAATTCGGAGCAGACCCGGCGCTGCGATGACGTCGCGGCGCTACTCGAGTATCACGAGGCGCTGGCCGAGCAGCGCGACGCTCTTCCCTACGAGATCGATGGCGTGGTCTTCAAGGTCAACGATTTGGCCGCGCAGGCGCGCTTGGGCGTCCGCTCGCGCGATCCGCGCTGGGCGTTGGCCTACAAATTCCAGCCGCGCCGCAAGACCACCACGCTCCGGGAGATCGAGGTGCAGGTGGGGCGCACGGGTCAGTTGACGCCCGTGGCGCTCCTTGAGCCGGTGCACATCGGCGGCGCGTGGGTCGAGCGGGTCTCGCTCCACAACCAGAGCGAAATCGAGAAGAAGGACATTCGCGTAGGGGATCGGGTGCTCGTCGAGCGCGCGGGCGACGTGATCCCGCATATCGTCAAATCGATAGCGGAGGCGCGCGATGGCTCGGAGGAGACCTTCCACATACCCGATCATTGCCCCGTCTGCGGCGCCGAGGTGGTGATGAGCGACGACAAGAAGATCGCCCGCTGCCCCAACATCGATTGCCCGGCCCAACTGCGCGAGCGGCTGACCCACTTCGCCTCGCGGGCGGCGATGGACATCGAGGGCCTGGGCGAAAAACGCGCGCAGCAGTTGATCGATGCCGGTCTGATCGAGCACGTCTCGGATCTCTACGCGCTGTCGGAGAAGAAGGACGACCTGTTGGATCTGGAGCGGTACGCGGAGAAATCGGTTCAGAATCTCTTAGATGAGATCGAGAACAGCAAGGAGCAGACGCTCCCGCGCTTCCTCTACGCGCTCGGCGTGCCGCTGGTGGGCGAGCACATCGCGCGCGTCCTGGCCGAGCACTTCGATACGTTGGATGATCTGATGGCCGCCGCCGAGGACGACCTGCAAGCCATCGCCGAGATTGGCCCGGAGGTGGCGCGCAGCGTCGTGACCTTCTTCGAGCAGGAGGAGAATCGCGCCATCATCGCGGAGATGCGCGACGCCGGGTTGTCGCTGCACAATCCCCACGCCGAGGCGGGCGAGCAGCCGCTGGCCGGGTTGACCTTCGTCTTCACCGGCAAGTTAGATCGCTGGACGCGCGATGAAGTCCAGCGTCACGTCGAGCGGTTGGGCGGGCGCGCCACCTCCAGCGTGAGCGGCCAGACGGATTACGTCGTCGCCGGGCCGGGCGCCGGATCGAAGCTGGACGAGGCCCGCGCGCGCGATGTTCCCGTCTTGGACGAAGAGGAGTTCGTCGAGTTGGTCGAG
>JBKHCQ010000074.1:0-11633 GCA_046541755.1 Anaerolineales bacterium
TGTGATGTATAAACCTATCCCGTACAATGTACTTCTAATACCGAGGTGAACGATGACGACGATGGTGCGCAAGCAAGTCTATATCAAGCCCAAACAGGACGAACTGCTCAAACAGTGGGCCGAGGAAACCGGGAAGAGCGAGGCCGAGATCCTCCGCCAGGCTCTCGATCGCTGGCTGGAAAGCGAGGAACAACGCCAAGAGGCGGAGGCCGCGTGGGAACAAATTTTGGCCTTTTCCGAGGAACGGGCAGAGTTGGGCGCTGTTGCCGAAGGGCGTTCATGGGCGCGGGAAGAACTCTACGAGGAACGGTTGAATCGCTATGATCGACGTGCTGATTGACACCAACCTGCTCGTCTACATCTACGATCCTTCAGAGCCGGAGAAACGACACCGGGCCATCGAGATACTCCAGCAGGTGCGCGATGCAAAATCTGGGGCGTTGAGCGCTCAGGTGCTATCTGAATTCTACACCACGGTGACCCGAAAGCTTAAGCCGCCACTATCTCCAGCCCAGGCCGAAGCTCAACTCCAGGCGTGGATACATATCTGGCCGGTCTTTCCGGTCACGTCCCAGGTAGTGCTGGAGGCGGTCCGAGGCGTGCGCGAGTATCAATTCAGCTTCTGGGATGCCCAAATCTGGGCCGCCGCTCGTCTACACCACATCCCAATGGTGCTGAACGAGGACTTCAACGCCGGGGCAGTGATTGAGGGCGTGCATTTCGTGAACCCGTTTGAAAATGAGGCGTGGACGACGATTGGGTAATTGCCTCGCCCGGCTATCATTTAAATATCACGGATGCGGAGACAAAGATGAAAGATAACCCCTATGTTGGCCCTAGGCCGTACACCCGCGCCGACCGCGACCGCTTCTACGGTCGCAACCGCGAATCCCGCGACCTGCTGGCCAAGATCATGGCCGAGCGCGTCGTCCTCTTCT
Source organism: Anaerolineales bacterium (assembly GCA_046541755.1). GTDB lineage: Bacteria > Chloroflexota > Anaerolineae > B4-G1 > SLSP01 > JAAAOZ01. The sequence goes on from JBKHCQ010000074.1 coordinate 939, forward strand.
ACGCCCAATCAGGCGCGGGCAAATCCTCACTGCTCAACGCGCAGATCATCCCCAACCTGGAGGCCGAAGGCTTCCGCGTGCTGCCCACCGCGCGCGTCAGCAGCGATCTGCCGCCCGGCATCGCGCCGGATGACGTGGATAACATCTTCATCTTCAGCGCGCTCCAATCCTTGGCCGGCGACCGCGTGGACGTCGCGAGGCTGACGCGCCACACGCTGCTCGACTTCTTCCAGGAGTACGGCTGGCTTTTCGCCCGGAGCGCGCTGCCCGCCGAACCCCCGCCCCTGACGATAGCGCATCCCCGATCCGCGCAAGCGCCGCCCCCCATCCTGATCTGCGATCAATTTGAGGAGCTGTTCACCGCGCACCGCGATCGCTGGCCCGAGGCGCGCGGCTTCTTCGCCCAGATTCGCGCGGCGTTAGACGCGCTGCCCGAACTGGGCTTGATCTTCGTGATGCGCGAGGATCATATCGCCGCCGTCGATCCCTACGCGGCGATGCTGCCCCGCCGCCTGCGCGCGCGCTTTCGTATGGAACGCCTCACCGCCGAGGGCGCGCTCGAGGCCATCCAGAAGCCCGCGCAAGAGGCCGGCCGCCCCTTCGATGAAGGCGTCGCCGAGCAACTGGTGGACAACCTCCGGCGCATCAAGGGCCACCAAGGCCACGAGGCGGCGCTCGGCCCCTACGTCGAGCCGGTCCAGTTGCAAGTGGTCTGTAGTCGACTGTGGGACAATTTACCCGAACAACCCAACCGCCGCATCCGGTGGACCGAGGTCGAACAGTTCGGCAACGTCGATGAAACGCTCACCGATTTCTACGAGGATGCGGTGGCCCGCGCGCAGATGCACGCCTCGGAGCGCGACGTGCGGCGCTGGTTCGGCGAGCGCCTTATCACGCCGGCGGAGACGCGCGGCCTGGTGATGCGCGACGAGGCCGCGACCGGCGGCCTGCCCAACGCCGCCGTCGACGCGCTCGAAGCTACGCACATCATCCGCGCGGAAGCGCGCGCGGGCGCGCGCTGGTATGAGTTAGCGCACGACCGGTTGGTCGCGCCGATTTTGGATTCCAATGCACGACGGGAGAAAAAACTGGATCGCATTCGCCCCTGGCGACCCATAGCGCGGCAATGGATGGCGTCCGGCGATGACCCGTTGCTGTATCGAGGAAGAGCGTTAGCGGAAGCGCTGGAATATTTGAACGGGTATGAGTATCCCGGAGAGATAGAACGCTACGAATGGGAGTTCATACATGCTAGCAGAGCCGCCGAAGACAAGCGCAAGCGGCGGCGGCAAATCCGCACCGCCGTCACGGCCATCGCCGGCATCGTCGCGTTGATCATGGCCATCCTCGCGCAGCTCGCCTATCAAGGCCAGCGCGAGGCTCAAATCGCCTACGGGACGGCGGAAGCGCAGCGCATCATCGCCGTCAACGCGGAAGCAACCGCGGTAAATGCCCGCGCGACCGCCGAGGCCCGCCGCGTCGAGGCGGAGGAAGCGCGCGCCGTCGCCGTCGCCGAGCGCGAGCGCGCCGAGGAACAAGCGCGCATCGCCACCTCCCGCCAACTGGCCGCGCAATCCCTCAACGAACTCAACGGCCACAACCCCGATCTCGCGCTCCTCTTGGCCATCGAGGCCGTGCGGAAGGAGGCCACGTTAGAGGCGCTGAGCGCGCTGCGCACCGTGCTGGCCCAACCCCAGGGCACGATCCGCCTGCTCCAGCACGAGACCTCCGTCTCCCACGCGCGCTGGGATCACGCCGAGGCGCGCATCGCCACGTTCAACACCGACGGCCAGGGCTGGATCTGGGACGCGGCCACGGGCGAGCGCATCCTTCCTCTGGATGGGAGCACGGCCTCAATCTCCATGCTGGAGGCCGCCTGGTCGCCCGATGACGCGCGCGTCGCCGCCGTGAGCTTGGATGGCATGGCCCGCGTCTGGGCGGCGGATACGGGCGATCTCGTGTTGGAGACGCCGGCGCATCAGGGCTACGCCTACACGCTCGCGTGGGCGCCGGGAAGCGACCGCCTCGCCACCACCGGCGGGGACGCGCTCGCGCGCGTCTGGGACCTCGCGACCGGCGAGAGCGTCCTGACGCTCACGGGCCACGCGGCGACCATCAGCGTCGTCGCCTGGCATCCCCAAGAGGCTCGCGATCAAATCCTCACCACAAGCTGGGACGGCGCGGCGGCGATCTGGGACGCGACCACGGGAGAGCGGACGATCACCTTCACCGGCCACACCGACGCGCTCCAGAGCGCGGCCTGGTCGCCGGATGGCACGCGCGTCCTCTCCGCCGGGCGCGACACCGTCGCCCGCATCTGGGATGCAGCAACCGGCGAGGAGATCGCCGCGCTTGTCTGTCACGCCGGCCAGATTCGCCACGCCGCCTGGAACCACGCCGGCACGCAGGTCTTGACGATGGGCGACGATATGACCGCGCGCGTCTGGGACGCCGAGACGGGCGCGGAGGTCTTCCTGCAGTTAGGCCACACCGACCGGCTCTTCACCGGCGGATGGTCGCCCGACGACCGCTACATCCTCACCGCCGGATGGGACGGCCTGCCGCGCGTGTGGGACGCCGCCACGGGCCACCAGGTCGTCACGCTCATCGGGCACACGCGCCGCATCGCCCACGCGACGTGGAGCGCGGATGGCGCCCGCATCCTCACCGACAGCTCCGATCACACCGCGCGCGTCTGGGAGCTGGCGCGGGCGCGGCAGCCCGCCGGGGAATGGCCCGTCATCGCGTTGGCGGGCAGTCTCAACGCCGCGCAGTGGCACAGCGACGGCGAGCAGATTCTGTTGGCGGGCGATGGCGGTCTCGCGAGGCTGTGGGATCAGGATGGAGAGCCGATCCTCACATTCGATGTGCAGGGGGCGGACGTGCTCGCCGCCGCCTGGAACCATGCGGAGGACGCCGTCGCTACCGCCGACCGGGCGGGCGTGCTGCGCCGTTTCGACGCGCCGACCGGCGCGCAGGTCATCAGCCTCACCGGCCACACCGATTACGTCCACCAACTCGCCTGGTCGCCCGACGACACGCGCCTGCTGAGCGCCAGCAGCGACGACACCGCCCGCATCTGGGACGCGGCCAGCGGCAAAGAAATCGCCGTCCTCGCGCACGAGGGGCAGGTCAATTGCGCGGTCTGGCATCCCCAAGGCAACCGCATCCTCACCTGCAGCGAGGACGGCGCGGCGGCGCTCTGGGATGCGGCCACCGGCGAGCGCCAACTCACGTTTGAAGGTCACGGCGCGCCGGTCACGAGCGGTCGATGGAACGCCGCCGGCGACCGGCTCCTCACCACGAGCATGGACAAGACCGCACTGGTCTGGGATGCGACCACGGGCGATGTGCGGCTCACGTTAGAAGGGCACACGGGTTGGCTCACTCAAGCCCGGTGGAACGCGGACGAATCGCTCATCCTCACCACCGCGACCGACGGCGCGGCCCGCCTCTGGGACGCGCAGACGGGTAAATGCCTGCGCGTGCTTGAGGGCCACACAGGCGAGGTTGTGTTGGCGCGCTGGAACGCGGACGAGTCGCGCATCCTCACGGCGAGCAAGGACGGGACGGCCCGCGTCTGGGCGACGGGGACGGAGGCGGGCAACGCGCTGGCCGTGCTCAGCGGGCACACGGGCGCCGTCATCACGGCGGATTGGAATCCGACGGGGACGCGCATCCTCACCGCCGGCGAGGACGGCGTCGCGCGCCAATTCCACACGCAGATCGATGACCTCATCGCGGCGGCCTGCGCGCGCACCCTCCGCCAGATGACGCCGGAGGAATGGCGGCAGATCATGAAGGATCAAGGGGCCTATCGCCCCACGTGTGAGTAGGAGGTGATGCCATCCACAGTTGATACATTTTTACCGAGAAACCTTACGCAGGCATCTGATGTTGCTACGACCTGAAATATACTAGGATTGCTTTGCCCTTACGACCATCCACCAATTTATTCACATTACAAGGAGAACCCAATGAACCACGTGACCCGCCGTGGGTATGTAGGTTTGATCGGCTGCGGCCTGCTGCTCGCCGCGCTCGCCATGACGGCCCCCGCCGTTATGGGCCAGGGATTTGACTGGTTAGACCCGATTATGCTGGAGAATGATTGGTCGCCCGAAGAGACCGAGGATCGGACGCGAAGCGTGGCCTGGGGCGATATCGACGGCGACGGGGATTTGGATCTGGCCGTGGGAGGGCTTGCCCACGATGACCCTGGGCGCTTTGCTATTCAAATCTACCGCAACGACGATGGCCGGCTCAACAGGGAACCGGCGCAGGCGTTCGGCGAGATCGATGTGTTGAGCGTGGCCTGGGGCGATCTCGACGGCGACGGCGACTTGGATTTGGTCGTCGGCGCGGCGCCGCACACGGATGGCGAAGGCGGGCAGAATCGCGCTTATCGCAACGTGGGCGGCACGCTGGAGATGCAGCCGTTCTGGATCTCCGAGGCGACCGACGCGACTCACAGCGTCGCGCTGGGCGACATCGACGGCGACGGGCGGCTCGATCTCGCGACGGGCAACTGCGGCGCATCCAACGTCGTCTATCGCAACGCCGGACTGACCTCGGAGGGCCGCCTGCGCTTCGAGCCGCTCTGGACCGACGCGGTCTCCGACACGACCACGAGCATCGCGCTGGGCGATGTGGACGGCGACGGGCGGCTCGATCTCGTCGTGGGCAACGGCGATGGGGAAGAGTATTGCGCCGTCCCGCCGGGAGGCTTGTCGATGAGCAACAAGCTCTATCTGGGCAGCGGCGATACGCTGGAAACCGCGCCCGTCTGGGAATCCAACGAGGCCGATCTCACGCGGAGCGTCGCGCTGGGCGATGTGGATGGCGATGGCCTTCTCGATCTCGCCGTGGGCAACAGCGATGGGGAGGATCGCATCTATTGGAATGACGGGGGTAGCCTGGAGAGTAGCGCGAGCTGGGTCTCGATGGAGGCGGAGAGTACGCACGCCGTCGCCTGGGGCGATGTGGACGGCGATGGCGATGTGGATCTGGCGACCGGCGGGCCGGGGCCGAACTACATCTATCTCAACCGGGAAGCCGGCATGGAGATTACGCCCACGTGGATGTCGGACGCGATGTTGCTCACGTCCAGCATCGCCTGGGGCGATGTGGACGGCGACGGCGATTTAGACCTCGCCGCCGGGAATGATTGGGAGGTCAACTCGCTCTACATCTACGAGAACCTCAACCTCGACGATGAACCCGTCTGGGAGCAACCGACTGACCCCGACCGCTACACCACCATCGCCTGGGGAGATGTGGATGGTGACGGCGACATGGACCTCATCGCAGGGAGCGACCTGGACGCCAGCGAGGTCTATCTCAATGTGGGTGGGCAATTGGCCCCCGCGCCCGCCTGGTCAAAGGTGCTGGATGGCGCGCAATCGCTGGCCTGGGGCGACGCCGACGGCGACGGCGATTTAGATCTCGCCGTGGCCCAAGGCGAGAGCGGCTGCGCCCTCTATCGCAACGATGGCGTGACCGCCGGAGCGCTGACCCTGACCCGCGTGTGGACTCGGCCGGGGTACGTCACGCAGGCAGCGTGGGGCGATGTGGACGGCGACGGCGACGTGGATCTCGCGGTTGTCACCGGCGATTTGGAAATCTACCACAATATCGGGGGCGCGAGCTTCTTGGAGGCGACGCCCGGATGGATTTGGGAGAACGAGGGGTTGGCGACCGCCATCGCGTGGGGCGATGTGGACGGCGACGGCGATTTGGATCTCGCGGTGGGTTTTCAAAACAGCCCCAATCGGCTCTTTCTCAACGACGAGGGCGCATTGCAGCGGCCCGCCGCGTGGTACGCGGATAACAGGGCCTGGACGACCGCCATCGCGTGGGGGGATGTGGACGGCGACGGCGATTTAGATCTGGCGGTCGGCAACGCATCCAGCCCGGATGTGATCTACTTTAATGAAGGGGGCGCGCTCCAGACAGAGGCCGGGTGGGCCAGCAAAGATCGCGACCACACCACCCACCTCGCGTGGGCCGACGTCGATGGCGACGGCGATGTGGAGCTGACCACGGTGAGCTGGAATACGACGCGCGTCTACCTCAACTCCGGCGACGGCCTGCCGAGCGCAGCATCGTGGCGCTTGGATGGGGAACCCAAGGTAATCGCCTGGGGCGATGTGGACGGCGACGGCGATGTGGATCTGGCGGTCGCCGATACAAATGGAGCACAGCTCTATCTCAACGGGAAACCCGCGCCGCCGCAACACGCGGGCGCGCCCGCCTACGTCGCGATCCGGCAGGCGAATCACGCCGATGGGTACGCCGCCGCGACGATGCATGACGAGGGGACGATCCCCTTCACTTACACGCTCTTCGACCCCACCGGCGCGTCGCGGCACGCGGTCTCCGGTTTCTATTCGCTGGATGGCGGCGGATCGTGGCGGCCCGCCGTCGCCACAAGCGACACCATCACCCAAAATCTGGCGACGGATGGGCGGGAGCACGTCTACACGTGGGATGTGCTCAACAGCGATGTCTTCGGCCAGAGCGATAACGTCGTCTTCCGCCTGGTAGCCGCGCCGCTGGCCCCGGCCGCCAAATCGAGCACGCCGGACACTTACACCTACCCGCGCGCAATTCCCGGCCCCTATCTGCGCCCAAACGTGAGCGCCCAGACCCATCCGCTGCGCGTGCGCGGCAACCAGGTGCGCGTGATCAGCGGGACGCGGGGCATCGGCGACGCCCTCGTCTACCGGCTGCCGGCGGGCCAGAGCACGGGCGCGACGCTCTACGCGGGCGCCGCCGGCGTCGAGGTCACGACGGACGAGCACGGCTACCTCCAGGGGCGCGGCGAGATCGCGTTAGGCGACTCGTTGATCGCGCTGGCGCCCGCTAGCGATGCGAAGGCCGTCGCCTGCCAGCGCTACACCAGCGCCGATGTGCCCCAGACGATCACCGACGCGCGCCCGACCGTCGTCACCTCGACGCTCACCATCGCCGATAGCGCCGAGATTGTGGATGTGAATATCACGCTCAGCGGCGCGCACAGTTACTTCGGCGATCTCGAGTTCCTGCTGGAAAGCCCCGAAGGGACCAGCATCCACCTGATGCGGCCCTCGTGTGATTCCGCCGAGGGCAATTTTGATCTGAGCCTGGACGACGACGCCGAGGGCGGGTGGCCCTGCCCGCCGAATGATGGCGGGGTCTATCGCCCGTCCGAACCGCTGGCCGCCTTCGCGGGCGAGATCAGCCAGGGCGTGTGGACGCTCACCGTCCGCGATCACGCGCGCTATGACGGCGGCGCGCTCGACGGCTGGGAGCTTGAAATTTGCACCCAGGCCCCGGCGCCCTACGATCTCTACTACACCAGCGCGCCGCCCACGGAGAGCGGGCTGGACGGCCATCTCGTGACGGAGCGCGGCGTGCAGACGTTAGAAATCTCACGTGACAACCCGCTCATCCTCTTCAATTTAGATGTGGCGTTAGAATGGGACGCGCGCCAGGATACGGCGTTCTTGGAGCAACTGAAATTCAATCTCCATAAGACGGCGGAGATTCTATTCGACGCGACCCACGGCCAGGCGACGCTCGGCGCGCTGACGATCTATCATCATCGCGCGCGCTGGGACAGCGCCGACATCCGCATCTATGCCAGCAACGCGCTGATCCCCAACGCGGATGTGGGCGGCATCGTGGCCGAGGACGTCACGGAGGTCATCAAGAACAACCCCTACGCGATCCCCAGCCAGAGCCAGCCCTACACCATCACCTATCGCGCGGGATCGGCGCGGATGGGCGCGACCTGGCATCGCTACGGCGCGGCCTCCGGCACGGAAGGCGAGGATTGGCCGCGCGCGCTGGCGCACGAGTTGGGCCACTATCTCTTCTATCTCTACGATAATTATTTAGGCCTCAACGATGAGGGCCGGGTCGTCGGGGTGGAGAGTTGCACGGCTTCGCTGATGACCAACGCTCACGTGACCAACGAGTACCGCGCGGGCAGCGCGTGGGCCGATGCGTGCGCCACGACGATCTCGGCGCGGCGCAATGGGCGCGCGGATTGGGAGACGATCACCACGTTCTACCCGTGGCTGACGGCCAACGCGCAGACCGGCCCGCTCGCGCTGCCGCTGGCCATTCCCGACATCATCGAAATCGAGCCGGATGAGAGCGTAGCGGAGCCGCTGGCCGATTTCACCTTCAGTCTGAGCGATAGTTACGGCGCCTCGCTGCAACCGGGCGACTATGCCGAGGCGGTGCTCTATCAAGACGACGCCTTCATCGCGCTGGGCCGCCCGACGGTGGATAAGGTCATCGCGCGCGGCGCGCGCCGGGGCGACCGGCTGTGCGTCTACGAGCTGGAGGCCGAGCCGCCGCGCCTGGGCTGCGAGACGATCACGGAGGGCGATACGGTGCTGATGCTGGTGGAGCAGCCCACGTGGGCGCCGGAGATCATCGTCAGCCCGATCAGCTCGCGCACGGTCACGATCATCGTCAGCGCCACGATGGGGGCGGGTGAGACGCTGTATGCGCGCATCTACCCGGAGGGCGGGGCAGCGACGGGCGCGCACGCGCTCACCAGTGCCGGCAGCGATTACCACCACACCTTCGAGCTGGCCGAGGCCGCCGTCGCCGGCGATGTACAGGTCTGGGTGGATGAGCCAGAGGGCGAGACCGACCCGCGCCGCGAGGCTGTGACCAGCTACGCGCTCGGCGGCAGCCCGGAATGCGATCTTTTCTGTCCGCCGGGCGGGCGCTGCGCTCAGAGCGCCGGCGGCGAGATCGACAACTTTATCCCCGCCATCTCCAGCGACGGTCAGGTGCTGCTCTACGGGAATGTTATGTTTGCGGATGGCGAGTTCTACGCGCTGCAAAAGGCCACGCGCCTACCCGATCCGCCCGCGTGGGCGACGGTCGTCGGCGATGGCTACTACCTGCTGGCCTCGGCGGGCGCGCCGCCGCTCACGGAGATCGCCTCGGTCAACTTCCGCTTCCGCCAGCAGGATGTGCCCGCCGGCGAGGAGGATTTCCTGCGGCTCTACTTCTGGGATGGGACAGCGTGGCAGGAATTGGCTACCGAGCGCACGCGCGCCAACGAGGTCGCGGCGGCCAGCCAGGGCGCGGGTCTCTACGCGCTGATGAGCACGCTGGAGATTCCGCTGCATCAGGCCGGCTGGAATTTGGTCGCCTATCCCGTACAGGAGACGCGCGCGGTGACCGAGGCGCTGGCGTCCATCGAGGGCGCTTATGGATTGGTCTACGGCTATGACGCGACCGACGCGGCCGATCCGTGGAAGCTCTACCAGCCACCGCAGCCGAACGGTTCGATTTTCTGGGCCAACGATCTGGAGACGTTCACGTTCGGGCGTGGCTATTGGATCAGCGCGACGCGGGCGATCACGTGGCAGATCAAGGGGAGCGAATCGACGCGCGCGCCGACGATCCACGAGCCGCCAGCGACGTACTATGGCGTCATCAGCCCGACGGCGGATTTTACGCCGCAGGCCGGTATGGCGATCACGGCCTCGGCGGCGGGGCGGGCGTGCGCCTTCGGGCAGACGCGGGCGCGTGACGACGAAGTGGTCTACGTCATCAACGTGGGGTACAATCCACGCGGCGGGACGTGCGGCGCGGCGGGCGAGACGGTCACGTTTACGGTGGGCAGTCGCGTGATGGCGCAATCGGCGGTGTGGCGCAACCCACGCCTGTGGGCGTTGAATCTACATCCGCCGGGGACACCGCTGCCGCCCACGCGGCGGGTTTTCCTGCCGGTGGTGGTGCGGGGGATGTAGGGTTAGGCGGCGCGCAAGGTTCGCGCCAACGGATACTTAGACGGGCTGCCGGCGCAGGCGGCGGTCATCAGCAGATGGAGCGGATGAAGCAGATGTTGCAGTGATCACTGGAGCGAAGGTTGCCTTTTTATATTGACCGCTGTATACTGGTTTTGAGGGCAGTTGGATGCTATATGCGGGGTATTGCGCGTCATGTTATGCGGAAGAATCTCGGCATAAAACCCCCCAGGGGAGGTATATACGGCAAAACATCGGGATAAAACGCCGGAGAGGGATTTTATACGGACGATAGGCGGCATACCATGCCTTTTGGAGTTTTATACCGCCATATCGCGGGATAATAACATGTTAGGCGCCTGAATGCAAGCAAGATTGGAGAGTGGCAAAGATGTCTGACAATCTGGGTGAGCCAATGGTAATGATTTTTCCTCTGTTCGTTGGGGTTTTGGCAATTGTGCTTGCCCTACTGAATAAACAATTATTGCACTTGTTAGGTCTCAAGCCGTTAAGCGAAGTGTTCACCAACCCACGCTTTCAAAGGTCGGCGAAGATCACGGAGAAGTTAGCCCGTATCTTTCTGGTTATTTTTGGCATTGGCTTTGTAGTACAGGGGCTTGGGCCTCTATTTTTGCCAAGCGATATAAGCAGCGCTATATCTATAGCTATCTCGGGCTTATCCGTTTTGATAGTATTGGCAGTGATTGGAGTGAATCTAGCCAACTGGAAAGCCTAAATAACGAATGACTGTTGGGAAAAAACTATCTCGACGTGACATTTTCACGCTGTGCGATTTATGCAATGCATATATGTGATTGGGCAAATTAGCGGCGATGAAAAATCAGGACATAAACTCGAGGTGGTGAGGTGGATTTTTCTGAGTTATCGGCGGCTAAGTTATGGTCGGCGGGGCAGTCGCCTACCCCGCCGCCAC
>JBKHCQ010000075.1:0-11622 GCA_046541755.1 Anaerolineales bacterium
TTACGAGACAAAAATACCATTTGGAGCGCCATCAGTCAATATGTAACCACTACCTTCTGGTCGCTCCGACCAGATACACTCACTCGGCGCCCTCGGCGTCGGTGGGCAAACGAAGATGGAGTTGATGAGCGCGATAAATCACTTAGCGTGCCACCTCGCGTATCTTGGAGACCCTGGAACTGCTTCGTTTGCCCTTGCCAGGATCACCCCACAAAAAAACCGCCACCGAGCGAAGCTTGCTCGGTGGCGGGGGGTTTTGGGTTTGGCGAAAGCGCGCGCCGTTCAGCGCGAATACGTCCCCATCCAGTTATTTAGCGGATAGCTTCTTCAACACCGTTTGATAAGTTGATGCCACAGCGTCAACATCAAACCCGTTCACAAAAAATATGACTAAGGAGTCACCACGCTGCCCAATGAACAAGTAGCTGCTATCCCCCTCAGAGCCTTCAAGTATTTCGAATCGCGTGCCACGCAAGTTGCTCGCACTCGCTGAAGCTTCATCTGAGATCTCTGGCTGGGTGGACATAGTCTGCCCAAAGTCATTCTGCAAGATCTCGGCTGCTGCTGCCGCATCATCAGGAGAGGCATAGTCATACACGAAATGCATCACATTCACCCCGCTGCCAAAAACCTCGCCGCCAGCCCCGAAACTTTGCCGGCTGTGATAGGCGGAGAGCACGCGCCGCTGTTCGGGCGAATAGCCGCGAAGTTCCTGATTCGCGGTATCAATAAAGTGACCCTTATCTTCTTCTTCCTCTTCATCTTGATCTAGATCGCTCATGATAAACTGTGTTTCCTCAAAAGCTTCAAATCTACCAGGTAAATCGCTAAGCTGAAGAAGGTCTGGTTCTTGCGCAAAGCTCTGGAGACGGCTCAGGAAGAGACCGCCCACGACAACCACCATCAGTACAACACCAATTAACCACTTTGACCTGCTTGTGTTTTTAATTTTACTGAACATCTCATACTCCTTTTTGAGTTATGTCTAAAAAAGATTTTCCCACCAAGTTACATCATAGAGGCCTAGTACCCCACCATAAAGGCATGGTGATTCGCTCCATTCCACCGCTGTGGGTGAGTAATTTTAGTACCCAACCAGCTTTTTTCAAGCAAGAGCACATCGTAATCTGTTCCCCACCAATCCCAACTGCTATACCCTACAGGTTCCCCATCCGAACCGGTATAGTATTGGTTTGTCCCGTAACTGCCACCGAAGTAAGCCCCATAATGAGGGAGACCCCCATCCCAGAACGCGCACTCAACCTTGTATGCAGTTTGCCATCCCATACCTGCGGACACTTTCTGAACGTTGAGTATTCCTACCGCCCCAAGCAACAGTCCAACAACAGCCAAACTCAGTAGTGACTTCCACATTTTCATAACCTACCTACTCGTATAAAATCCTTTGCTAGTTAGATTATCAACGACAAGGTTAGTATACCAAACGCCCGGCGGTTTGTCATCGGGAGAACCTCCCTATTTTTCGCCTATAGACCGAGAGTCGCTCTCGTTACGATTCAGGCCACGAACCTACCTTGTGCTTGAGGACCCAGCGCGCAACTTCCCGTCGCGAGGACATCCCCAGCTTATCCAAAACATGACTCACGTGATGCCCGATCGTCTTCTCGCTGATACATAGCTCCGTGGCAATCTCGGCGTCTGTTCGAAACGCCGCCACCAAACACAGCACCTCCCGCTCGCGCTCGGTCAGGCTTTCCCAGCGCTGACCCACCTCCTCCCGCCAGCGACGGACGCGCTCCAGTTGTTCGGGGGTGTAGAGCACCTCACCCTGCGCCGCCCGTCGGATTGCTGTGATCAACGCGGGCGTGTCCTCGTCCTTGGTAAGGAAGCCCGCCGCGCCCGCCGCCGCCATCTCCGCCAGCAAAGCGTCCCGGTCGTGAGCGGTCAGGATCAACGTGATGGTCTCCGGGTGGTTGTGACGCACCCAGCGCTCGATATCGGCGGGCTTGGGGCCGGGCATGATCAGATCTAACAGCAAAATATCAGGGCCGAGCGCGGCGACGAGCTTCTTCGCCTCCACGCCATCGCCGGCCTCCCCCACCACGTCGATGTCCGGCGCGCTCTCCAGCGCCGCGCGGACGCCCTGGCGCGTCGGCGGATGGTCATCGGCCAATACGACACGAATCGTCATCTACCCTCCCTTGCTCAATCGATTTCTGACAACGATGATAGTTTACCAAAAACAAGGGAGTTGTCCACTGTAAGAATTGCCAGGATCACCCCGAAAAGAACCGCCACCGAGCGTAACTTGCTCAATGGCGGGGGTCTTGGTTTTGACGAAAGCGCGTCTATGCCCGATGCCGCCCGGCGCGCGGATCAATCGCCTCGCACGACGAGCGGCAGATACACGGGATGGACCTGCTCGACGAGGTGAACGCGCAGGGGCGCGACGAAGGGGCTGCCCGGCACGGAGGTCGGCACGGTAGAGACGGTCAGGGTTCCCGTGTACGCGCCGACGGGCAGATCGCGCGGATCGACGAAAACGCGGAAGACGCCCGCCTGCAAGGTCAGCGTGCCGGTCGGCCCCCAACTGCTCGTGGGGACGGTCGTGATGCCCAGCGCGGGCGACTCCGCCGCGACTTGCCACTCGAAAGGCTGATCGCCCGTGTTCTCCACCACCAGGTCGGCGGTGAGCACGCGCGTCTCCGAAACCGCGAGCATCCACGAGAGCGCGGGCGGCGTCACGGCCATCCCCCACGTGGAGGTGACGTCCAGGGTGACGGGGAGGATGAGCGGGTTTTGGGGCACGTGCTCCGAGGCAGCGGTGATGGTGATGACGCCGCGATGCGCGCCGACGGGCAAATCGCTCGCGTCCGCCGTGACGTGCAGCATCTCGGCCAGCTCGTCCGGCGCGGCGCTGAGCGTGAAGGTCTCCGCCTCCGTCGCAACCGTCCACGTGAACGGCTGCTCGCCGGTGTTGGCAATCGTCACGGCGGCGGAGAGCACGCGGCGCTCTTCAAGCCCCACCTGCCAGGCCAACGCCGCCGGTTCCGCCGCCATCCCCCAGATTCCCCAATCTCGCCGGCGCTTGGGCATCGATTGCAGCGCGGTGTAGGCCAGGCGCGGCGAGTTATCGGGGTTGAGCACGGCGAAATAGCGCAGGGGATCGCACGGCGCGTACCACGGCATCGAACTGAAATCCAAATTGGAGACGATCATCACCTCCATCCACGGCCAGTTGGCATCCGCGTAAGCGAAGGCGCGCGTGAGGTAGTCGGCCTGTTGCGCCTCGGAGACGCGCTGCCACGCGAAGCCCATCCCCTCCCAATGGCCCACGCACGCCGCCTCATCCAACAACCAGCCGAACTCCGTGCCCCAGACCGGTTTGTCCGCATCGCCGCGCGCGACCATCACCGCGCGGATATCCTCGGCGCGCCGGAAGTTGAGGAGGCCGCTGCCCCACGCCTTATCCTCCGGCTCGCCGCCGTAGCCGTAGTTGTGGATGCTCAGGGCATCGAAGTAGCCGTGCAGGCCGGCGTCATACATCGCTTGGAGATAAGTCACGTCGTTCATCGCCCGACCATCGCCGGTCCCGCCCGTCGGCGCGAGGCTCCCGGCGACGATGAGGATGTGGGGCGATCCGGCCTTCGCGCCCGTGTACGCGCGCCGCACCATCTCCGTATAGCGCGCGGGATCGAGCGGCTGATGATGCCACTGAAAATCGAGATTCGGCTCGTTCCAGATCTCCAACGCCACGCGGAAGCGATACCCGCACGCGGCCCGCCGCGCGTCGATGCGCTCGGCCAGCGCCCGGAAGAAGGCCTCCCACCCCGCCATCTCCTCATCCTGGATGGGCGTCCAATCCACGCTATCCCGCTCCACCCGGATGAGCATATTGAGGCCCGACTGGCACGCCCATCCCATCTGCGTATCCACCGGCGCCCAGTCGTAGACGCCATCCTTTTCCGGCTCGACTTGATTCCAGTACAGGAAATACTTGAACCAATCGAACCCGGCCTCCGCCGTCTGAGCTACGTAAGTGGGCGGATAGGCCAACATCATCCCATAGCCCAGATGCGGCGGCGGATCTTCGCCCTGGGATTCCCGCGCGGCATGGGCCGCCTCCTGCGCCGCCACCGGCGCGGCCAGACTCAACATACCAATCAGTGCAACAACGATCAAGATCGACCACGTAGGTTTTGACATCGGATATTCCTCCAAGAGTTGTGAATTTAGAATTGCGAATTGCGGAGCTTACGCTCGATGCCGCAGCAGGCGCATCCCGTTGAGGATGACGATGAGCGACGCGCCCACATCGGCGAAGACGGCCATCCAGAGCGTGGCGAGGCCGGGGAGGGCCAGGGCCATAAAGAGCGCCTTGATGGCGAGGCTCAGCCCCAGATTCTGGCGCACGATGCCCACCCGCTTGGTTGGGCCGCACCGTGTCGGCGACGGCGACCAGGCCGGCTACCGATGCCCGCCCGTCGGTTTTAGTCGCCGCCGCCATCACCGTCTTGCCGTCATCCTCCAGCGCCCGCACTTGAGCCAGTAATTCCTTCGGAATAGCGATGCTCACTTCATTAAATAGGGCGCGCCTGCCGCTCTAACTGCGCCAGTGAGATCAGGTTGGGATCGTAGTGCAGGCAGAGGCGCGGCGGATCCTCGCTCTGATCCACGTGCGCCTCCTCGATGCCCTTCTGCAAGCGGAGCGCCGTTTGGAGACACTGCACACAATCCGGGCACGCGCTGCTTTCCGGCAGGAGCACGGGAATTTCAAGTTTCAGCTTATCGATCATCTTCTCTCCTCCGGACAACGACGATCGATACTTCTCCGCCCTCAGTTAATCATCATCCTGCCGAGACATCAGCAAAGCAACGCCCACGACGATGCCAATAATCAACACGACCAAAATCAAACCACCAACCAACAGAACCAACCCACTCATTGCCACAATTAGTCCTCCATATTTTTCCTTAGCGGCTTAGCGGCTTTGCGAGCCCCTTTAGCTTTTTTCAGTGGAATCATTTATTTTCTTGGAACAGCCTCAACCTTCCTGGAGCGCCGTCGCATCGGAGGGTTCTTCTTGAGAAAATGGCATCTCAGTGCGGAGCAGCACCAGGTGCACGGTGACGCCCACGGCGATGCCGGCCAACAATAAGCGCAACCACAGCGCCTCCGCGACGGCCAAGATCGCGTAGCCGATGGAAAGCCACAGGAGCGTGAGCGCGAGCACTTTAAAGCGCAGCGGGATGACGCGATGCTCGCGGTAGTTCCTGATGTAGGTCCCGAACCAGCGGTGCGTGATCAGCCAGCGATAGAGGCGCGGGGAACTGCGCACAAAGCAGGCCGCGGCCAACAATAAGAATGGCGTCGTGGGCAAAAGCGGCACAAAAATCCCCAGCGCGCCCAGCGCGACAGATAAGCTACCTACGCCAATCAACAACCATCTAGGAAAACGTGATTTAGGCTTCACACCCCGCTCCTTCTCCACCTTCACTGGATTTTCAACATCGTCCATCTCAACATCATTCATTCCAAAAGCCTTCCATCGAGCAGCCATGGTTAATATTCTACCACAGACCGGGTGAGCAAGCCATGCCGATCCAACCTAAAATCTCCGCGCCGTCATTAGGGGAAATCCCCTAATAACATTAGGGGGAAATTCTAACCCCAAAAGAGGGGCGACAGGTTGCGCTTTGCCCCATTTCATGGTTTGATTAGTATTAAGCGAAGCGCCCCCCACATTTTCAAACGATACCTCATGGGCGCTTTATCGTCTCAAATCCTCTACTTTTTCTACTTTGCTACAGGGTAGAAAACTATATCATCTGATCCGGCACTTGATCGTCTAGGAGGTGACCTGCCAGGAAGAGTACATTAGATTGTGTAGATTGTGCAGATTGTGTAGATGTGTACAGATGTGTACAGAAAATCTCACGAGTTTCGTCCCCGAAACCATTTTTAACCTAGTTTTTAACCATTTAACTCTCAACTCTTAACTCTAAACTCTAAACTCTTAACTCTAAGGAGGAGTAAGCATGTTTAAGAAGAAATTGTTGGCCCTGATGTCCATTCTAGTCCTAGTGGCTATGATCCTCTCCGCCTGTGGCGGCGACGAGACGCCGGAAGCCACAGAAGAAGCGCCCGCCGAGCCGGCGGAGGAGTTGGCCGTAGGTATTGTGTTGCCCACGAAAGATGAGCCGCGCTGGATCCAGGACGAGGAACGCTTCCGCAATGCGCTGGATGCCGCTGGCTACGATGTGGAGATTCTCTTCAGCCAGGGTTCCTCGGCTAAGGAGAAGGAAAACGTCGAGGCGCTGATCACCAAGGGCGTGCAGGTCCTCATCATCTGCCCGCACGATGGCACCGCCGCCGCCGCAGCCGCTGAAGCCGCCGCCGAGGCCGACGTCAATGTCATCTCTTATGACCGCCTGATCCGCGATACCGACGCCGTCGACTATTACGTGACCTTCGACAGCGTCCAGGTGGGCGCGCAGCAGGCCCAGTACTTGGTGGACCGCGTCGAGGGCACGGGCAACCCGCTCTATCTCTACGCCGGCGCCGCCTCTGATAATAACGCTTTCTTGTTCTTCCGGGGCGCGTGGCAGGTCTTGCAGCCCTATATCGCCGATGGCACCTTCGAGGTCGTCAACTCCAGCGAGGCCATCGCGCTCTCCGACAAGGCCGAACTGAGCCGCGAAGAAGAATCCAAGATCATCGGCCAGATCACCACGAACTGGGATTTCAACGTTGCCAAGAACTTGGCCGAGTCCAACCTCACGGCCGCCAGCGCCGATGCTAAGGGCGACGTCTTCATCTTGGCCCCCAACGACGGCACCGCCCGCGCTATCGCGGACGCCTTCGCCGCCGACAGCGATGTGACCGATTACCTCATCACCGGGCAGGATGCCGAGAAGGCCTCCGTCCAATACATCATCGACGGCAAGCAATCGATGACCGTCTTCAAGGACGTGCGCACGCTCGTCCACGACGCCATCAACGCCGCCGTCGCGCTGCTTGAGGGCAACGAACCCGCCGCCACCGGCGCGTATGACAACGGCGCGAAAGACGTGCCCGCGATTCAGTCCGAGGTCATCGCCGTGGACGCGGACAACGTTCAATCCGCTCTGATTGACTCCGGTTACTACGAAGCCGACGAATTCGAAAACTTAGAAAGTATGGGCGAAGCGCCCGAAGCCCCCAGCGGCGAACTAGCCGTGGGCATCGTACTCCCCACAAAGGACGAACCGCGCTGGATCCAGGACGAGGAACGCTTCCGCAACGCTATGGACGCCGCCGGCTACGATGTGGAGATTCTCTTCAGCCAGGGTTCCTCGGCTAAGGAGAAGGAAAACGTCGAGGCGCTGATCACCAAGGGCGTGCAGGTCCTCATCATCTGCCCGCACGATGGCACCGCCGCCGCCGCAGCCGCTGAAGCCGCCGCCGAGGCCGACGTCAATGTCATCTCTTATGACCGCCTGATCCGCGATACCGACGCCGTCGACTATTACGTGACCTTCGACAGCGTCCAGGTGGGCGCGCAGCAGGCCCAGTACTTGGTGGACCGCGTCGAGGGCACGGGCAACCCGCTCTATCTCTACGCCGGCGCCGCCTCTGATAATAACGCTTTCTTGTTCTTCCGGGGCGCGTGGCAGGTCTTGCAGCCCTATATCGCCGATGGCACCTTCGAGGTCGTCAACTCCAGCGAGGCCATCGCGCTCTCCGACAAGGCCGAACTGAGCCGCGAAGAAGAATCCAAGATCATCGGCCAGATCACCACGAACTGGGATTTCAACGTTGCCAAGAACTTGGCCGAGTCCAACCTCACGGCCGCCAGCGCCGATGCTAAGGGCGACGTCTTCATCTTGGCCCCCAACGACGGCACCGCCCGCGCTATCGCGGACGCCTTCGCCGCCGACAGCGATGTGACCGATTACCTCATCACCGGGCAGGATGCCGAGAAGGCCTCCGTCCAATACATCATCGACGGCAAGCAATCGATGACCGTCTTCAAGGACGTGCGCACGCTCGTCCACGACGCCATCAACGCCGCCGTCGCGCTGCTTGAGGGCAACGAACCCGCCGCCACCGGCGCGTATGACAACGGCGCGAAAGACGTGCCCGCGATTCAGTCCGAGGTCATCGCCGTGGACGCGGATAACGTTCAATCCGCTCTGATCGACTCCGGTTACTACGAAGCCGACGAATTCGAAAACCTCCCCTAACCCTCAGCCTCTGATCTCCGCAGGCATCGTGATGGAGGCGCATATTCATCACGATGCCTGTATCTCTAGATTAGATAGCAGATTAGGCAGATTTTCCGCACCTTCCGGGAAGCTGCAAAAAGAAGCTGCAAAAAGCTAACTTCTAAGCGACCTACTTAGTTAGACAACGCTATCCTAAAAAATATCCTTGTAGCTTCCCGGAAGGTAGCAGACCGAGTGGATGGAACGAACTGGAGGAGTCTATGAGTACACCCATCTTGGAGATGAAGAACATTACTAAAACATTCCCCGGCGTGAAAGCGCTGGATAACGTCAGTTTTCGCGTCCAGGAAGGTGAAATTCACGGCCTGGTCGGGGAAAATGGCGCGGGGAAATCAACCCTGATGAAGGTTCTGAGCGGCGTCCATCCCCACGGGACCTACACGGGAGAGATTTATTTGGAGGGACAAGCACAGAAATTCCACAGAATCAGCGACAGCGAAAAGGTCGGCATCGGCATCATCTACCAGGAGTTGGCGCTCGTGCCAGAGATGACGGTCTATGAGAATATCTTCTTAGGCCACGAGTTGAGCAGCAACGGCATCGTCGATTGGAACGAGACGATCAAGCGCACCGCTGAATTGTTAGCTCGTGTGGGATTGGACGTCAATCCCGCCACCAAAGTACGGGATTTGGGCGTCGGCAAGCAGCAGTTGGTCGAGATCGCTAAGGCGCTCCATCGCAACGTAAAATTGCTCATCTTGGATGAGCCGACAGCAGCGCTGAACGAGGAGGATAGCCAAAACCTGCTAGATTTGCTAAAAGAGCAGCGCAAGCACGGCGTGACCTGCATTTTGATCACCCACAAATTGAAGGAGATCATCCAGGTCGCCGATACCGTCACCGTGCTGCGCGACGGTCAGACCGTCTGCACCTTGGACGCCCACGCGGGCGAAGTGACCGAACGGGCGCTGATCAAGCACATGGTCGGGCGCGAGATCACCAACATCTACCCCGACCGCGACCACATGCCCTCCGAGGACATCGTGTTAGAGGTGCGGAATTGGACTGCGTACAGTCCGCGCCTAGACCGGGATGTTCTCACCGACGTCAACTTCAACCTGCGCAAGGGCGAAGTCTTGGGATTTGCGGGCCTGGTCGGCTCGGGGCGCACGGAGCTGGCGCTAAGCATCTTCGGCAATCCCGATGGCTACCGACTCAGCGGCGAGCTTTTCGTCGGGGGCAAGCAGGTCAATTTCGGCCATCCCAGCGACGCGATTAGCAACGGCGTCGCCTATTTGACGGAGGATCGCAAGGACAAAGGGCTGATCCTGATTCAGGATGTAAAGGAAAATATCACCTTGGCCAACCTGGCCAAGATCGCCGAGCGCGGCATCGTCGATAACAACGCCGAAATCAAAGTGGCCCACAATTATGTTGAATCCCTCGCCATCAAAACGCCCAGCATCGAGCAGAAAGTCCGGTACCTCAGCGGCGGCAACCAACAAAAGGTCTGTGTGGGCAAATGGCTGTTCGTCAAGCCCAACATCCTAATCTTGGATGAGCCGACGCGCGGCATCGACGTGGGGGCCAAATATGAGATCTACACCATTATGAATGAGCTGGTCAAAGAGGGCATCAGCGTCATTATGATCTCATCCGAATTACCCGAGGTGCTGGGGATGAGCGACAGGATCTACGTTGTCTCTGGCGGGCGCATCGCCGGTGAAATGCCCACCTCGGAGGCGACGCAGGAAAAAATTATGGATCTGGCGACGGACTATTAGAGGAGGCACAGATGTTTTTTAAGCACTTACAGAAAGTTTTCAAGGACAATATCCGTGAATACGGCATGTTCATCGCCCTATTCGTCATTATGGCAATCTTCACCATTACCACGGACGGCATCTTCATCTCGTCCCGCAACATCAGCAACCTGCTCAACCAGACGGGATACATCGCCGTCCTCGCCGTGGGGATGACGTTAGTCATCGTCATCCGGCACATCGATTTGTCGGTCGGCTTCTTGGCCGGCTTTTTGGGCGCGGTCGCAGCCGTCGCGCTGCAATTCTGGGGCCTACCGGTCTGGATCGTGATCCCGATGACGCTGGGCCTGGGCGCGGTCGCCGGCCTGATCACGGCCTACCCAGTGGCGCAGTTGGGCATCCCCTCCTTCGTGGCCTCGCTGGCCGGCTGGCTGATCTATCGCGGGTTGCTGCTCTTAGTCACCGCCGCCACCGGCACGATCATCATCCAAAACGACGCCTTCAACGCCATCGGCAACGGTTACATTCCCGACATCTTCCCGGAGCGCGCCTTCCTGCCCGATATTCACATCATCACCTTGCTGTTGGGCATCGTCGCCATCGTCCTCTTCATCATCAACGCCTTCAACAGCCGCCAAAAAAAGCAGGCCTACGATTTTGAGGTTCTGCCGAAGGATATGTTCATCTTCGAATTGGTCTTCGTCTCGATTATCGTGGGGCTGATCACCTGGGTGTTGGCCGGATACAACGGCATCTCGTGGACGGTTGTGGTTGTGCTGGCCGTCGTGGCCATCTACCACTTCACCACGACGCAGACCGTCGTGGGACGGCACATCTACGCCATTGGCGGCAACCCAGAGGCCGCCGAGTTGAGCGGCATCAGCGTGAAGAAGCTGACCTTCGCGGTCTTCGGCTCGATGGGCATGCTCTCGGCGCTGTCCGGCATCCTCTTCGCCTCGCGATTGCAATCCGCCACCACGCAGGCCGGCACGCTCTTCGAGCTGGACGCCATCGCGGCGGCCTACATCGGCGGCGTCTCGGCCGCGGGCGGCGTCGGCAAAGTGACCGGCTCGCTGATCGGCGCGATTGTCTACATGTCCCTTACCAGCGGGATGAACTTGATGAACGTGGACATCGCTTATCAATACGTCGTCCGGGGCGCGGTCTTAGCTCTCGCCGTCATCTTCGACGTCGCCACGCGCGGGCAAGGCAACTAGCCCCATCTGACCCTGGCGACGCACCAAAAATCAAACCGTGTGCCGGCATCAAGCACTTCTAACTCTCACCCCCTCGATGCTGGCGCACGGTTTCTGTATCAGATAGCAAAACGGCAAAGCAACCAAACAGTGAAAAATCCATTAGAAGTTCTTGGGTATCCCAAACGAGAAAGGCTCTTATAGGCATTTAGGTGAAAAAGCCTGCAGCCCGCAGATAAATCGCGGGCTAGTAGCTAAAGTCGGCTTTCAGCCGACTTCAGCTTTGAGACGGGTAGTTCACTGCCCGGATGCCCGTCGAGTCTTTGCTAATCTACCCGAAACCATTTCACCCAAAAACCAATAAAAGCCAACGATGAAATAGCAACGCATCCTCGCATAAACAAATTACGCAATACGTCTTACGAATTACGCAATTTTTCAAATAACCCGTCGCACCTAGTAGCTCAAAGCCCCCGTCTCGGGGGCGTCTATAA
>JBKHCQ010000076.1:0-11621 GCA_046541755.1 Anaerolineales bacterium
ATAATCGCGAGCACCAACAAGATACTCGCCCATTGTGTGACTTTTTTCATTATCCACTCACTCCTCTACTGCCCACGCGAGGGCGGCCCGCCCGGCCCGCCGCCAAATTGCTCCAGAAAATTACGCTCTTCGATCACCAACGCTACAGTCTGCCCGGCCTCCAGGCCAGAGACGATCTCTGTGTAGGCGGCGTTACGCCGCCCGGTGACGATCTCGACTTGCTGCGGCTGGCCATCTTGGATGCAATAGCAGTAGGTGTAGGTCTCGCCGCTCACCTGCTGGGTGCGGATGGCCCAGTTGGGCAACAGCAGCACATCCTCCAGGCGGTCGGTGAGGATGCTCACGCTGGCCGTCATGCCATCGCGCACTTTGGCGTCCTGGGTCTCCGTGATGCGCACGCGCAATTGATAGGAGATGATTCCGCCGACATTCGTGGAGGCCGGCGCGATTCTCGTCACCTCGCCGCCCAAGGTCAGACCGGGATACGCATCCAATTCAATCGCCACGGATTGTCCAATCTCGACCTCGCCGATGTTGATCTCATCAACAGAGGTCTCGATATAGAACTCCGTATCGTCAATAACGATAAAGGCCGGATCGGAGCGCGAGGGCTTCACACCCGGCAGGACGTTCACCTCTGCCACGCGCCCACCGAAGGGCGCGGTAAGCACCGCATCCTCCACCTGCTCCCGCGCCTGTTTGAGATTCAACTCCGCCTTTGAAACTCGCAACTCCACCTGGCGGATTTGCTCCTCGTCCGGCCCCTCTTCGAGCCGCTTAAGGTTCTGCTCGGCCTGCTGATAATTGCGATAGGCCGTGAGCCAGCGATCCTGGGCTTGCTGCCGGGTGAGTTCCGCGTTCGCCTCCGCGACCGCCTCCTGATCCAGCGCCCGCTCATAGGCATTGCGCCGCGCCTCCGTTTTCGAAGCCTGATAATCCTTGAAAGCGTTCTCCCGCGCGCGCTGCGCCGCGACCACCATCTGCTGCGCGTCCGCCTCCGCGGTCTGCTTGCCCAGGCGCGCGACCTCCAGCGCCTGCGCCGCGTTCTGTTTGGCGACCCGCGCCAACTCGATCTCATCCTCGTCCGCCGGCTTCGTAAGCTGCTCTAAATCCAACTCCGCCTGCGCCATCGCGATCTCCGCCTGGCGCACGCTGCGTTCCAGATCCGCCGTCTCCAAGCGGGCCAGCTCCTGCCCCGCCGCGACGCGCTCGCCGACCTCGACGAGCACCACCGCGACATCGCTCGTCCCGCCGAACGACAGCTCCTGCTTCTGACCCACAGCGACGTTGCCGCTGGCCGAGACCGCGATCTTCAAATCATCCCGGATCACCTCGGCGGTGCGTAACACATTCTGTGCTTGCGCCTGATCCACCTGCTGCTGGGATCGACGCCATAGTCCAAATCCGCCAACCACTAGGGCCAGCGAGATCAAAACTCCAATGCCGATTTTTTTCATCGGACGGACCTCCACTTAAATTCAATGACCAGAGTCAAGGTTGACTGCGGTCATTATAGCATAAAAGCCCCACGATGCCAGCAACCAGCACCCCCAAGCGGTAGCCGGATCAAAACATCGGTGGTATAATTTTTGTATGGAAAACACAGCACTAACTCAGCGCGTTATCGCAGCGGAGCACGAGCCTACAATCGCGGGGACCGATATCTCCGTCGCACAGATTCTAAGCCGCGCGGCGGAAGGCCGGACGGCGGCTGAGATCGTCGCGGCATTCCCCGGCCTGATGGTAGAGGACATCCGCGCGGCGCTGGCCTACGCCGCCCAACAGATGCGCGCGACGTCCCGCCCCCCATCCGAAGGGCCAACCATCCAGCCCGCGCCGCCGCCCACCTCGGATCTCGCCTTGGAGACCAACAAAATCCTGCTGGTGGATGATCTGAAGCCCAATCTACGCTTGATGGCGTTGATGTTTAGGGATACCGAGTTTGAGATCGTGACCGCCTCCGGCAAGGAGGCGATGGCTGTGGCGCGGGAAGAGCGCCCGTTCCTCGTCATCACCGATGTACAAATGCCAGAGGTCGATGGCTTTGAGTTGGCGCGCCAGCTCAAGGCCGACGAGCAATTGCAAAATGCCGGCCTGATCTTCATCACGGCGCATCACCGCAGTTCGGACTATGTCACCAAAGGGTTAGATTTGGGCGGCGATGATTATCTCTACCGGCCCTTCCAGCGCGAGGAGTTGTTGGCGCGCGTGCGGGCCGTGACCCGTCTCAAGCACGCGGAGACAAACGCACGTCGCCAAGCTCGCCTGGTCGCGGCGCGCAATGCCGAGCTGGAACTGCTCAACAATCTGGCGCTGATCGCCAGCGCTTCTCACGACGCGCAGCCGGGGGCGCTCTTTCAGCCCGCGCTCCATAAATTGACCGCGCTCCTAGAGGCAGAAGCGATCTTGCTCCTGCTCCGATTGAACGCCACGCCCGGCCATCTAGATGCCGTCCTCGCCCTCGCCGACGGCGAGATCACGACGACCTCGACGCCCTTTCAACCAGCGGCGGAGATCGGAAGCGACGAGGCGTTGGGGCTGGCGATGCAAGAGCGCGCGGCCAGCATCCTGGCGCAGGTCGTAGCGGAGCAGGAGGTGACGCTCGCCGCGTCCCCGGCGACGGTGAAGACGGTCCCGATGGCGAGTCACAATCAACTGGTGGGCGCGCTGGTCGTGATCAATAAGCGGAGTGGCCACTTTTCATCCTCCGATTGGTCCTTGCTGATTTCTGCATCCGGCCTGATGACGGTCGCGATAGAGAACGCCTCGCTGTGGCAGAGCGTCCAGCAGCAGGTCAAAGACCTCAAACTGCTGAATCAAATCGGGCAGACGTTGACCTCGACCTTAGATCTGGAGGAGATCCTCACCGAGACGACGGAGACTGTCCGCTCGGCGCTGGAGACGGAGGCGGCCTCTGTGTGGTTGCTGGATGAGGCGCGCGAGGCGCTGCGGCTGGCGGTCTCCTCGGCGCCGGACGCGCAGCAGGTGAAGGGCTTCGAGTTGCCGCTGGATCGCGGGATCGCGGGCTATGTGGCGCGCACGGGCGAATCTTACTGCTCCCAGAATGCCCGCCAAGATGACCGCTATTCCGATCTGATGGCGGATGTGAGCGCCTACCAACCCGGTTCGATTCTCTGTGTGCCGTTGCGGAGCAAACGGGGCATCATCGGCGTGATCCAGGCCCTCCACTCGAAGGCTCATTGGTTCCAGCCCCACGACCTGCAACTCTTCCAGTTGGTGACCAACTCCGTCGGCATCGCTGTGGAGAACGCGGAGCTGTTCGCGGAGGTGCAGGCCTTCAACCAACAGCTCGAGCGGATGGTCGCGGAACGCACGGCGGAGTTGGCGCAGGAGCAGGAGAAGACGGTAGCTATCTTAGCGGGGATGGCGGATGGGCTGGTCGTCTTCGATGCGGAGGAGCGGATTCTCACCGCCAACGCGGTGGCGGAGACGATGCTGGGCCTCAACCTCGGCGAGCGGATTGGCGAGCAGGTCGGCCCGGAATGTCACACCTCGCCGCTGTGGCGTCGTATCTGCGATGTGGCCGCCGGGCAGGAGTTCGATCCCGGCGCGTCCATCGACCTCCCCGATCCCACACAGGAGGGCGGCGTGCTTTCGATCCAGACGCGCGCGTCCCAGATCCGCGAGCCGGATGGGCGGCTCATCGGCACGGCGATTGTGCTGCGCGATGTCACCGCGCTCAAGGCCGTGGAGCGGATGAAATCGCGCTTTATGGCCGGCGTCACCCACGAGCTGAAAACGCCGTTGGCGGTGATCAAGATGCACATCAAAAATTTGGCCCGCTACTATAAACGTCTTTCCTCCAGCCAACGCGAGCAGATGATAGATTCTATGCAGCGGCAGAGCAATTTACTGGAGGAACTGATCGAGAATATTCTAGAGCTTTCGCGCTTGGATTCCGGCGAAGTGAACTTAGAGCTATCCAAGCTGGATCTCGTCCCGCTGGTCGAGCAGATCATCACCGAGGTGAACGCCTTGGCGACCGCGAAGGATATGACGCTGCAATGGCGCAAACCCGACGCATCAAAAAGCGTGCTCGTGCAGGCGGATGGCAAGCAACTGGCGCGCGTCATCCGCAATCTGGTCGATAACGCCATCAAATACACGCCGGATGGCGGCGCCGTCGAAGTAACGCTCATCTCCGAGCGCGATGAGAAGAACAAGCCGTGGGTCAGCGTGCGCGTCCGGGATACCGGCATCGGCATCCCGCCGGAGGGCCAGGCGCGCATCTTCGAGCGCTTCTACCGCGTCGATCCCTCGCACACGGTGCCGGGGACAGGATTGGGCCTTTCCATCGTCAAGGAAATCGTCGAGGCCCACGGCGGGGACATTACCGTGCAAAGCGAGCCGGGCATGGGCAGCGTCTTCGAGGTGCGCTTGCCTGGCCGGCCGGTCTGATCAGAGCGCGAACACGTACTGTATCAACTCTTATCAATCAGTAAGGAGACACAACGGATGGGAGAAATCATTTTAGTCGTCGATGACAATCAAGAGATGGTCGAAGGCCTGAAGCTTACGCTAGAAATGGAAGGGTTTCAGGTTCTCACCGCCGGTTCCGGGAAAGAGGCCTTAGAGGTCTTGGAGCGCACCACACCCGACCTGATTTTGGCCGATATTATGATGCCGCATCTGGACGGATACGAGCTTTATGTGCGCGTCCACCATAACCCGGCGCTGGTCCATGTCCCCTTTATCTTCCTCACGGCTAAGACGGGCAAGGAAGATTTTCGCAAAGGCTCGGAGATCGGCGCGGATGCGTATATCACCAAGCCCTTCGATCCGCAAGATGTGGTAGCGGTCATTCGCGGGAAGCTCAAACGGATCTCCGAACTCTCCGGGCGGCCCACATCCACGGATGCGATGGGAAATCTGATCCACGCTTGGCACGGCAGCATTGGCCCCGTGCCCGTGCCGGTAGCGGCGCTGCTCGTCATCGCGCTCCTGATGACCGTACCGATAATCCTTACGAGACCCTGGCTTGGGCCAAGCGATCCCTTCGATGAGCCGCTGCGCCCGGATGTCGGGGAGATGATCACGATCCCGGCCGGGCCATTTATGATGGGCGGCGACGCCGTGGGCGCGCCAAATCCCAAGGAGGTCATCTTGCCGGCGTTCCAAATCGATAAATATGAGGTGACGGTGCAGCAGTACGCGACTTTCGTGGAGGAGACGGGCCACCGTTCACCGTGGGGCGCTTATCCAGAGGGCCAGGACGACTTCCCGGTCACCAACGTCACCTGGGAGGACGCTCAAGCCTACTGCGAGTGGGCGGAGAAGCGCCTGCCCTCCGAAGCGGAGTGGGAGAAGACCGCGCGCGGGGAAGAGGGCTACATCTACCCGTGGGGCGACTCGTGGGAGGAGGGCCGCGCGAACACGAAGGAGGCCAACACCGGCGGCCCGACAATCGTCGGCAGTTATCCAGAAGGGGCCAGCCCCTACGGCGTGATGGATATGGCCGGCAATGTCTGGGAGATGACGGCGGATTGGGCCAATCCGAGTCAGGATACGAAGGTGATGCGCGGCGGCGCGTGGAACGCGATCCGGGATTGGGCCAGGACGTTCAGCCGCAACACGCTGCGGCCTATGGATGCGCGCAACAACGTGGGGTTCCGCTGCGCGCGATAGCGCCGGCTCCCAAGACCGAACACAACAAGCCGGGGCGCGAGATGGCCATCTCGCGCCCCGGCTTTTCCAGTAGAGATGCAAGAATTTGCGTCTCTACAATACACACGGGTGTTTTGGGAAGGTTTTAATTCTGGAATCCGTTAACTCGGAAATGAAGCGCCGTTATGCGACGAGAAACGCCACGCCGCTCAAGCCTAAAAGGCTCCGCTCCGAGGCTCACTACGAACCAGACGATGCGACTAGCCCTTGAGCGACCTACAACTCATCAAGCGTGCGGCGTAGATAGGGCAACAGCGCGTGCGATTTTCCGGCCCCCACGGCCACGCACGCCATCGGCGCATCGGCAACGTAGACCGGCACGCCCGTCTCCTCCGTCAGCAATTGATCGAAGTTCCGCAGCAGCGCGCCGCCGCCCAACATCGTCATCCCCCGATCGATAATGTCGGAGGACAGTTCCGGCGGCGTGCGCTCCAGCACCGATTTGACCATGTTCACGATGACGGCAATCGGCTCTTCCAACGCCTCGACGATGTCATCGGTCGTGACCTCGATGCTGCGCGGCAAGCCTGTCACTTGATCGCGCCCCTGGATCTCCATCCGCAGCGGCTCCTCCAGCGACGTCGCGGCGCCCACGCGGATCTTCGCTTCCTCCGCGCTGGGCTGCCCCAACATCAGGTTGTACTTGCGCCGGACGTAGGCCGAGATCGCCTCATCCATGCGCACGCCGCCCACGCGGACGGCCGCCGAAGTGACCACGCCGTAGACCGAGAGCACGGCCGCCTCGCTTGCGCCGCCGCCCAGATCGACGACCATGTGGCCGCCGGGCGTGTGGATGGGCAGCCCCGCGCCAATCGCGCCGGCCAGCGGTTCCGGGATGAGATGGGCTTTGCTGGCGCCCGCCTCCAACGCCGCCTCGTGGACGGCCCGCCGCTCGACCTGCGTCACGCCAAACGGCACGGTGAGCACGACGCGCGGTTTAAAGAGGCGCATCTTGCCAATCGAACGGTTGATGAAGTGAAATAACATCTCCCGCGTCACGCGATAATCGGCGATCACGCCATCCCGCAACGGGCGACGCACCTGGATCGTCTCCGGCGAGCGCCCCATCATCGCCTGGGCCTTCTCGCCGACCTCCAAAACATCGCCCGTCTTGATCTCCTGCGCGACCACCGAAGGCTCCTGTAAGACAATCCCCCGCCCTCGCACGTACACCAGCACGTTCACCGTGCCCAGATCAATGCCTAATTCTTCAACTAATGGCATAAATGTATGCCCTCTCTTCGCTTTATCTATGTCGTGTGTAGGATACTGCGTCAAGTGCAGAGCATCCTCAATAGTTACTCACTAGCCGATGATACACGAATTAGACAGTTTGTCCAATAAGTAGTTCGGCGGGGGTGTGACGCTTGATCGTAGGAAAAGACGAACTTGCGCCGCCTGCGCCTGCGGATGAATCGCAGGCTAAAAGCTGAAGTCGGCTAAAGACCGACTGAAAGACAGAAATCCACGTGGAAATCGAGTCAACTAAAGTTGACTTGCGCTTAGTAGCCGGGGATTTCAATCCTCGGCGTGGGGCGCGGCGGGATGCTTCCCGACGATCAGCCGTCGCTCCCATTCGGCGGATTCGGCGGCTCAAAGGTGTAGAAGAATATCCTGGTCTTGAACCAACGGATATCGAGCTTGGATTTCTAGCCGCCCGACACTTTTTCCAAAATCAGCGACTGAAGCGCCAAGCCAATGGTTGAAACCATCGGCTGATATCCAAAGCGGATTAAAACGCACTGGGTTTGCCCTCTTGAACGGTTTTGTGTATCAGCCTCGAATTCATTCGCAATTCGCAGGCGGGCCAAGCGGCGAAAACTTTAAGACACTATCGATTTTGCCAGACATCCTCCTAAACAACCTTAAAAGGCAAATCCCCGAAGAGTCAAGTTGTTACCCCCGCTGTTTTTGGGTATAATCAGAGGCATTGTGCTCCCGCGGCGCTCGCCGGTAGGTCAGAGCGTACCGCACCTTGGAGCTGGTAAGGTATACGTGCGCTGCGCGCACGTATACCTCGTCAATCCCGGCGGAAGATCCGTGCCCTTGTGGCGACGACCGGGAGGCCCTGCGGACGGGAGGATACCGGCTTGGGCCGGTCGGCGCGTTGCGTCGCCCAGCGGCGTGACGACATCGATCCGCCCGGGCCTCAATCCCGCCCCCGCCCACCGCTCGTCAAGGGTCAACTGCCGGGATCGGGACTTATTTTCTCTCAACCTTCCGGGAAGCTGGGCATGGCCCTAAGACCTCAGCTTCCCAGAAGGTAATCATCTGGCAATGATTATTTTAGGAGGAAATCCTATGGGTTGGTTCGGATTAACGGACGTGGTCGAAGTGTGGGAATACGAGCAGGGGCTGCTGTACGAGCGCGGTCGTTTCATCAAGCTCCTGCCGCCGGGGCGATACCGACTGTGGCGCTGGCAACATCGCCAGATCGAGAAGGTCAGCCTGCGCCAGGTCAGCCAGACGATCAGCGGGCAGGAGGTGCTGACGACGGACAAGGTCCCCGTGCGCGTCACACTGATCGCGCAGTACAGCGTGGCCGATCCCCGATTGGCGCTGCACAGCGTGGAAAGCTACGTGGAGCGGCTCTACCAGGATCTGCAACTGACGCTGCGAGAGATCATCAGCACGCGCGATGTGGAAGCGTTGCTCTCCGACCGCGACGCACTAAGCACGGAGCTGTTCGACTCGGTCGTCGAAGCGGCGGGGGGCTACGGCGTGACGGTGCACCGCGTGGGCGTCAAGGACGTGATCCTGCCGGGCAGCGTGCAGCGCACCTTCCTCAAGGAGGTCGAGGCCGACCGCTCCGGACGCGCCAACTTGGTCGCGGCGCGCCACGAGACCGCTGCCGCCCGCGCGCGGGCCAACACCGCCCGGATGATGCGGGAGAATCCGGTAATTATGCGGCTCCAGGAGTTGGAGACGTTAGTGGCGATGGCCTCCCAGCACGGGAATGTGGTCATCGTGCCGGGACTAGAGAGCCTCTTTTCCCGCAACGCTCAAGATACATCACCAGATAAAAGATAGAGCTATCGCATGGCCGCGATCTGGACGCTGCGGACGATAGCCCGTCGCCTAATCGGGAACACCTTCGCCCCTCCGAGCCGGCCCATCTCCAACGATCTAACGCAACTCAGTTGGGTCTTGCATCTCCCGCCGGAGGAGTTGCTCCAATTCCGCTCCGGGCGGCGCGATCCTCGCTATCACTATCGCCCGCGCCAATGCGAGAAGCGCGACGGCTCCCCGCGCCAGCTTTATGCCCCCTCCCCCGATCTCAAGGCCGTGCAGCGTGCTCTGTTGCACGGCTACCTGGATGGGCTGCGCGTGCATCCTGCCGCGCTGGGCTTTCGACGCGGCTTCAACGTCGCCGATAACGCGCGTCGCCACCTGGGGCAAGCCGTCGTCGTCACCGCCGACATCGCCGACTTCTTCGATCACACCTCGGCGCAGCGTGTGCGAAACTTCTTCCGCGCTCAGGACTGGGACGAGATCACTTGCTCGGTGCTGACGGGGCTGTGCACCTTTCGCGGCGCGCTGCCGCAGGGCGCACCCACCAGCCCCATCTTGAGCAACCTCGTCAATTACGAGTTAGATGAGGCGCTGATCGCGCTCGCGGGCCGCTCCGGAGGACGCTACACCCGCTACGGCGACGACCTCACCTTCTCGTGGGCATCGCGCCGGCGACCGCCGAGCGACGCCCAGCGCGCGGTGCGGCGAATACTGCTGCCCTACGGCTATCGCCTCAATCGAAAGAAGGACTGGCGCGTCTATCGATGCCACAAGGGCGAGGAGCCGCGTGTGACAGGCATACGCCTGGGCCGGAATGGACGATTACATCCCAGCCGGGAGATTGAGCAGACGATGCGCCGCCTGCGATGGCAGCGCGACGCGGAAAGCCAGGCGCGCCTGCGAGGCTACGAGGGCTTCGTGGAGATGCTACGAGGCAATTGGTAAATCATACCCCGCCGCCGCCAAAATTGAACCGACGTAAGTAGAGCTATTCCCATCAGCAACAACCCCCACGGGCTGCACGCCGCCTCGGCGCGCGCGAGGCTCACCCCCGAAGGTATCTCCTCCGCTCCGGCGATGATCCACGTCGAGAAGGTCGTCACCTCGCGACAGGCGACGGTGTGCGCGGCGGGATTTCGCGCGCGCTGCCCCTCTGGACACGGTACCCACGCGCCGCTATCCCAGCGAGCTAAGAGAAGTGTGTCGCTCGCTACATCGACGGCGACCAGTTCGGCGGGATCGTAGGCCAAGGTGAGATCTGCCGTGAAGGCGGCGGTGGCCGGCTCCGCCGTGATGCGATAGGTGCGCGGCAGCGCGGTATCGGTTGGCTGCGCGGTGGGATAGGCGCCGGGCAGGACACTCACGGTGATGGCATCGAGGCTGCCGGCGGTGAGCGTGATGGTCGCGCCGACGCCGGGGAAGGCATAAGCGCCCGGCTCCGTAATCGCGCGCCGCTGGCCGATGGGACAGTTCGCGCGGCGCACTTGCTGGCCCGTCGCGTAGTTCGACGTCCACGCATAGAGGTAGCCGTTGAAGGGGATCAGCTCGCTGTAGCCGTTGTCCGCATCGCCAAGGCCGTCCGCGCCGACCTGCGTCCAATCCACCAGCCCCCCACTCTGCGTCACGCCCGTGGTGCGCCACACCTCCACACCGGTCGTGAGGTTGGTCACGGCGACGTAGAGCGCCCCATTGTAAACCGCCGCGCCATCGACCACGGCGCCGGCGTTGTTGGCATCGTCATCCATCCCCGTGGCGTTGACCTGCGACCACGTCCCCGCGTCGCCGGTGGCGCTGCGGTAGATGTGGATGCCCGCGCCCTCCCCGTCGGTGGCGATGTAGAGGAAGCCGTCCAGATCGCCCAAGATATCGACGCGCCGGGATTTAACGGGGCCGGTGAAGAGGCGAGTCCACGTCG
Source organism: Anaerolineales bacterium (assembly GCA_046541755.1). Lineage (GTDB taxonomy): Bacteria > Chloroflexota > Anaerolineae > B4-G1 > SLSP01 > JAAAOZ01. Next base: position 10,613 of record JBKHCQ010000076.1, read on the forward strand.
GCTGCGAGGGCGTCAGATCGGTGGCGCGATAGAGCGTGCCGCGATCCCCACCATCCTCATCATCTTCCGTCTGCGCGCCGAAGTAGAGCGCGTCCGAGTAGACGTAGCCCGACCAGATCTCGAAGGTGCGGGTGTCGTTGACCGTCGCGCCGAAGCCGCCGTGATTTTTCTGCACCCACGTCGCGCCGTCTTCCGTACACCACACCTGCGCGCCGGTCTGCTTGTTCTGCGTCCCGCCGCAGAGCCAGCCCTGGAAGACCTGTAGATCCTTGAAGTTGGTGTTGTGCACATCGCCGAAGCCGGATGAGATGACCTGCGTCCACGAGTTGGATGCGCCGGCGGCGCTGCTGTAGACGAGCGTGCCGTAGGTGGAAGGGCCGCCGTTGGCGGTGCTGGCGTAGAGCACGCCCTCGAAGACGGCCAGGCTGTCGATGTGATCGTTCTGGATGACGAGCGTGTTGCCGAAGGGCAAACCCTCGGCGTCGGCGGCGACCTCCTCCCAATCGGCCTGGGCGGCGGCGACGCGGACGCCGCTTTTCGTGCGCCAGATGCGCGCGCCGTAGTCGTTATCGGCCTCCATGCCTACGTAGAGCTGCCTATCGAAGACAACGACCTCGAAGCCCTCCTCGCTGCTGTAATTGCTATCGCCGCCGGTGTCCATCCCGAAGGCGCCATCGTTGACCTGCACCCACTCGGAACACGGCGCGGCGAAGGTGTCGGGCGGCAAAGGGCTGCCCGCGCGGATCGCGGCGTGGCAGAGGGCTAACGCCAACCAGGCAGCGGTCAGCGCGAGGCTCAGATTTAAGGCGCGACGCGAATGGACCATAACTTTCTTTCCTCGAATGGGCGAATGGGCGAATGGGCGAATGGGCGAATCGGCGAATGGGCGAGTCGGCGAATGGGCGAGTCGGCGAATGGGCGGATACAGGTCATTGTAATGAAAAAGGCTCACTGCGCAAACTGTTGATTCTGGATGGGTGTGACGTTTGATCGTAGGAAAAGATGAACT
>JBKHCQ010000077.1:0-11558 GCA_046541755.1 Anaerolineales bacterium
GGGTGAGATTTTCATCCATCTTTAGGCCTGAACTTCAAAAAAAGGGATGGTTCAGAAATGGGTTGACACTTTTTTGAATTCTTCCCTCTACGCGCACTGAAGTACCCTAGCAAGGCCTGGCGGCCAACCGTCTGCCTTCGCAGACAGCCTATTGCATCCGCGACGGCGGATGCCTGGCGCGTAGTGCCTCTCGAAGGGACTTTAGTCGCTGACAGAGGTAACCTAATTATCGTGAAAAATGAACCATCCCCCAAAAAGCTCGTAGTCCCCGGAACGAGGATGTTTCAAAAGCATTCTTGACCTGCTTAGATGCCCTTGGGGACGAGGGCTTGGAGCTTTCATCCGTACTACCGCTCTCCTTCTCCACGCGGATCAACGGGCGAAGATGCAGCATCGAGGCAATTAGGCCTTTCATGTGGCCGATGCGTCCGCCGTGAATGAGAAAAGTTTTTTGTGTCCTTGCGACTTCGCGTCTCTGCGTTGAGGTTTTGTTCTTGGGGGAGGACAATTTCATTATAGCATAGGCGAACTTAAAACAACAAACCTGACAGGTCTTGGAAACCTGTCAGGTTTTGTGTGGGGGACATTTGTGTTGTTGAAGGGCGGTGTCTACTTCGAGTCGGCTTTCAGCCGACTTCAGCTTTCAGACGGGTAGTTCACTGCCCGGCGAGGTCATTGATCGGTACCCTTCGATAGCCAGCTTGACCCCAAAGGCGCGGATCTGGCGATCCGCTCGGAGCATTTCAGATCGGTAGGCTTCTCAACCTTCGCAAGGAGCTGCTCACGCTGGCGCGCCGAGTTTTTCGTGCGCCTTCGCCAACCACTCGATGATCTCGATGCCTTGGGGGCACTGCTCCTCGCAGGCGCCGCAGGCGACGCAGGCGTTGGCCCGCTGTTCCTCTTTGAGCCACTGGTAGCCGCGCCGCGCGCCTTCCAGATCGTCGTACATCATCGCCTCGTTGTAGAGTTTGAAGACGCGCGGGATGTTGACGTCGTTCGGGCAGGGCAGGCAGTACTCGCAGCCGGTGCAGGGGATGGGCGCCAGCTCTTCGTAGGTCGCGCGCACCTGGCGGATGATCTCCAGATCCTCGTCGTTGAGCAGTCCCACGCCGGAGCGCTTCGCGCTGGCGATGTTCTCGGTGACGTGTTGCATCTCGCTCATCCCGCTGAGCACGACCGAGACCTCCGGCTGATTCCAGAGCCATTGCAGGCCCCATTCCGCCGGCTTCCAATCGCGCTCGGATGTGGCCCACAGCTCCGCGACTGGATCGGGTGGGGGATCCTGCGCCAATTGTCCGCCGCGCAGCCCCTCCATAATGACGACGGCCAAGCCGTGATCGGCGGCATATTTGAGGCCCTTGCGTCCGGCCTGATATGCGATATCCATATAGTTGTACTGAATCTGGCAGAAGGTCCAGCCCTCATACTCGTCGATGATGCGCTGGAAGACCTCGTAATCATCGTGGAAGGAGAAGCCCAGGTGACGGATGCGTCCATCGGCGAGGGCGGCCTCTGCTGAGGCCAGCGCGTCCAGTTTCTTCATCTTCTCCCAGCGGTCGGCTTCGAGCGCGTGGAGCAGATAGAAGTCGATGTGATCGGTCTGTAGGCGCTGCAATTGCTCATCGAGGTAGTGATCGAAGTCCTCCGGCTTCTCCATCAGCCAGCAGGGGAGTTTCGTCGCCAGCTTGACCTGCTCGCGGTAGCCATCCTGGAGCACACGCCCCACGAACGGCTCGCTGGCCTCTTGGTGATAGGGCCAGGCGGTATCGATGTAGTTGACGCCCTCATCGATGGCGTGGCGGATCATCTCCGTGGCCAGCGGTTCATCGATGTTTTTGGGATTGTCGTCGTGGGTGGGTAGGCGCATGCAGCCAAATCCCAGCGCCGAAGGTTGCCAGTCAAGTTGTCCAAATGTGCGATATTTCATAGATTTCTCTCCTCGTAAATTGATGAATTGCGAATTGCGAATGATGAATGACCCCGGTTTAGAAAGGGGCGTCTTTCTGGGTCTTTGGGATGTTGTCGAGCAACTAAGAAATGCGCGTTTGTGGGGATCGCGCACCTTTTTTGCATCGTTACGGAGGTGCAAAGCGTTTGACGATTGCACCCGGCGAATTTCTGAAGAACCAGCAGATTGAGTTAAAAGCGAGATGGTTTAGCCGCCAGGTTACGAAGCGGCGTCTTTGAGGTAGTCCTTAACCTGTTCGGGGAACTTCAACACGTCAATCGGTTTGGAGATGTAGCCGGCGCAGCCATAGGCCTGGGCCATATACCGGGCGGTATCGGGCGGCCAGGCGGTGACGGCAACGACGGGCACGGCGGCCAGATCTGGCCGGCTCCTGATCAGGCCGGCGATGGTCTGCCCTTCGACGTCGGGCAGGCCGAGATCGAGCAAAATAATATCGGGGCGCTTCTCGATGGCCAAGCGCAGTCCCGTCTCGCCATCAATGGCGCGGAAAATTTCAAAGCCATGCGGCTCCAGCGAGCGGATCATAATCCGCGCATTATCGTCATAATCTTCAATAAGTAAAACTTTGGGTGCTGATGCCATTATTTCGCTCCACTTTTTACGGATTTTTTTATGGTTGAAGTTGAACTATGATTGCCCTCTTTGGGATAGTATTGCTTGACCATCTGAAGCAACTCCAACACCTGAATCGGCTTGGAGAGATAATCGTCACAGCCGGCAGCGAGGAAGCGCTCGCGATCCCCGCGCATCGCCGATGCGGTCAGCGCGATGACGGGGATTTGCTGCAATTCGGTATCTGCCTTGATATGTTTGACCACTTCAATGCCATCCATCTGAGGCAACCCAATATCCAACAATACCAGCGGAGGCTTAAGCTCGCGCACCATTTCGAGACCCGTGACCCCATTATCGGCCTCGACCATCTCATAACCGCGCCGTTGTAACGTGCGGCGCACAAGCCGCCGGTTATGTGGATTGTCCTCAATATATAGCACGGTTTTCTGTTCCATTCGTTACTCACTCCTCTCCCGTATCAAAAACCAAACCTAGATCTCGACGGAGCAAATTTTACACCCCCTAGGATATCACAAGAATCCTAAAATGACGTTAGCGTCGTGTGGTAATTGTGTCGCAATTGTATCCGTGATATCAACTTGGCCCGCTCGCATCCTTCACAAGCGTCACCTCATAGATTTGCTTGAGTTGCCGGTAGTGCTGAAGTTCTGGCAATTTGACCAAGCGAGCTTGGATTAGCTCCTCGACCTGATGATAGGTCTGATCTTCGATCAGGATTTGACCGGGGCGCGCGTGTTCCTGCAAGCGCTTGGCCATATTCGCAGTTTGACCGATGACAGTGTAATCCATCAGGCGATGGGATCCGATGTTGCCGACGATGACCTCGCCGGTGCAGATGCCAACCCCCAAGCCTAGTTCCTCAATATCGGGGATGACGTCCATCAGCGCGGTGAAGCGCTCCTGCATCGCCCGCGCGGTGTGCAGCGCGCGCTCCGCATAATCCTCAGAGGGCAGCGGCGCGCCGTAAAAGGCCATGATGGCATCGCCCAGATACTTATCCAACGTGCCATCGAATTCAAAGACCGGCTCGGTGAGGCTGTCGAAGATTTGGTTGAGCATATCGGTGACCTGGGAGGCGCTGTGCTGCTCCGAGAAGTTGGTGAAGCCGCGAATATCGGCGAACAGTACGCTGACCTCGCTGGTCACGCCGCCCAAGCGCAAGTTCTGCTCTGGATTGCGCATAATCTCAGAGGCGACATCTTCCGGGATGTAGCGGGTGAGCACGCGCTCCAGCAGGATGTTCTTCATCTGCAATTCATCGTTGAGGTGTTTGATGCGGAGCAGCGAGCGCACGCGGGCCAACAGTTCGACGGAGATGAAGGGCTTGCTCAAGAAGTCATCGGCGCCGGCCTTCAGTCCCTTAATCTTGATCTTGAGATCATCGAGGGAGGTGACCATCAAAACCGGGAGGCCCTCATTTGCGCTGTTCTCGCGCAGCTTTTTCAGGGCTGTCAGTCCATCCATCTTGGGCATGACGACATCCAACAAGATCAAGTCCGGGGATGCCTCCTCGACGAGCCGCAGCGCCTCCACGCCGTCGTTTGCCACGACGATATCGTACCCTTCCGGCTTGAGAATCGATTCCAGCATGCGGACGTTGTGTCGATTATCGTCGGCGACTAAAATGAGTGGTTCTTCTCTCTTATCTACCATATACCTATCTTCGTCTAGCTTTAATGCCGTAACCCACTTATTATAGCGCGATTGCCTCGCGAGTAAAATCATATAGATTTATCAGTCGAGTACTGCTTTTTAAATATATCGGGCAGTTCTCGGGGCACGACAGTGAAGAACCCCGCCGGTTTAGTAAGCGGGGTTCTTCAAGTCCCAGGTTCGTGAGAGCGTCTTATCCTTCCACGTACTGTTGGACGTTTTCCTCGATGTAGATCTTCGCCGCTTCGATAGTGGGAAGGTGAATGGTGAAGGTGCTGCCTTTTCCGACTTCGCTCTCGACGTTGATGTTGCCGCCGTGCATTTCGACTAGGTGGCGCGTGATGGGCAGCCCCAGGCCGGTGCCTTCGGCCCGGCGGGTGTAGGAGCCATCGATCTGCCGGAAGCGCTCGAAGAGTTTGTCCATATCCTCTTCATCGATGCCAATGCCCTCATCCTTGACCTCGACGTTGACGCCGTCGTCCACCTGATAGGCTCGAATAGTAATCTCACCTTCGTCGGTGAATTTGACCGCGTTGGCGACCAGGTTATTGAGCACCTGCGTCATTCGCACGCTATCGGCCCAGATGGCGGGGACGTCCTCTTCCATATCGATCACCATCTTGATGGATTTATCCAAGAAGAGACCGGAGTTGCTGGCCTGAACGCTTTCCAAGAGGGCGCCGATTTCCAGTTCCTCGAAGTTCAGATTCAAGCGCCCGGCCTCGATCTTGGCCAGATCTAAGATGTCGTTGATCATGCTGAGGAGGTGTTGGCCGTTGAGGTGAATCGATTGCATATCCTCCAAGTTTTCTTGGGGAAGAGTATCTTCCAAATCCAGGAGAAGAAGTTGGGTATAGCCCAAGATGGAGTTGAGGGGGGTGCGTAATTCGTGGCTCATATTGGCCAGGAATTCGCTCTTCATCCGGTCGACTTCGCGCAACCGGTCGGCCACCTGTTGCGCCTCTTGGAAGAGACGCGCGTTATCCAGCGCCGTGGCGACCTGGCGGGCTAAGGTGGTCTTGATGGCGACGTCCTGCTCGGTGAAGCGATCTACAATGTCCGATTGCACGTCCAACACGCCCAAGACCCGGTCGCTCACGATGAGCGGGACAGCCAACTCCGAGGCGGTATCCGGCAGCAGCGGGTTGGGGAGGAAGTCGGGCGCGGCCTGTACGTCGTTCTCGATAACGCCCTCGCGGGTGCGGAAGGCGCGGGCCACCAGTGAGGTCTCGCTGTGGGCGTTGATGCTCCAGCCCTGCTCTAACATCCTCTGTCCGGCCTCGCCGGCCCCGGCGGCCAATTTCAGCGTGTCGTCCGTGTCGTCGATGAGGTAGATGTGCGCGTGGTAGAGATTGAAGCGTTCTTTGGTCAGGTCTACCACCTCTTGCAGCAACTTCTCCGTATCCAGCGTGCTCGAAGCGGATGTGCTGACCTCGGCCACGGTCTGTAGCTCGGCGGCGCGCTTGCGGATCTCCTCTTGGGTATTCCGGCGGTCGGTGACGTCGCTCTCGATCGCGATGAATTTCTCCACCTCGCCGCTCTCGCCGAAGATGGGCTGGACGTTGATCTCCAACCAGTACGTGCGGCCCGATTTGGAGTAGTTGATCAGCTCCGCGGTGATGCTCTCGCGCCTCTCGATGGCCTCGCGAATGCGTTGCACGGTCTCTTGGTTAGTCTCTTCGCCTTGCAAGAAGTCGCCGGGTTTCTTGCCGAGCACTTCTTCCATCGTGTACTCGGTCAGCCGGGTGAAGCCGTCATTGACCCACTCGATCTGTTTCTCGGCGTTGGTGATGATGATGGCGTTGTCCGTCTCCTGGGCCACCAGCGCCAGCTTGTTGATCTCTTCCATAGTACGCTTGCGGTCGGTGATGTCGATCATAATCGTCGCCAGGTTCTGCGGCGCGCCCTCGTCATCGCGGATGATGAAGATGGTCTGGTCAACCGGGATCAGGCGGCCATCGCGGTGCTTGAGGCGATTCTCGCCGCGCCACGCGCCCTCTTCCATCGCGACCGGGACGCCCTCTTTTAAGACGCGAGCCGTATCCTCTGGCGTGTGGAAGTCGGGGATGGCCTTGGATATGACGTCCGCTAAATCATCGTAGCCGAGCAGCTCCATACCACCGGGGTTGATGTACGTGATTTCGCCCTGGAGGTTGGTCAGCGCGATGAAGTCGTTGGAGTTGTTGAGGATGGCGGTCAGGCGACGCTGTTCCTCAAAGAGGCGCGCGTTCTCCAGCGCCGTGGCGATCTGCCCGGCCAGGGTCGTTTGGATGGAGACATCCGCATCCGTAAAGCGGCCTACCCGCGCGGATTGGACGTCCATGACGCCGAGTACGTCATCGCCCGCGATGAGCGGCACGGCCAACTCGGAGGCGGTATCGGGGAGCAGCGGGTTGGGGAGGAAGTCGGGCGCGGCCTGCACGTCGTTGGCGATCACGCCCTCGCGGTTGCGATAGGCGCGGGCCACGAGCGAGGTCTCGCTGTCGGCGGGGATGCTCCAGCCCTGGGCCACCATCTGCTGCCCGGCTTCGCCGGCCCCGGCGGCCAACTTCAGCGTCTCGCCCGCGTCGTCGATGAGGTAGATGTGCGCGTGGTAGAGGCCAAAGCGCTCTCGGGTCAGCTCGGAGACTTGTAGCAGCAACTCCTGCGGATCGAGGCTGGCGGCGGCTGCCGTGCCCACCTCGGCCACCGTCTGTAGCTCGGCGGCGCGCTGGATCAACTCCTGTTCGGCCTTCTTCTGCTCGGTGATGTCGATCATAATCGTGGCTAAGGTCTGCACCTCGCCCTCATCATCGCGGATGACGAAGATGGTCTGATCGACTGGGATTAGGTGGCCGTCGCGGTGCTTGAGGCGATTTTCGCCGCGCCAGAGGCCCGTTTTCATAGCCACCGGGATACCCTCTTCTAAGACGTGGTTGGCGTCCTCCGGCGTGTGTGAATCGGCGATGCTTAGCTTCTCGATAACTTCGCTGGGATCGTCGTAGCCGATCATCTTGGCGCCGCCGGGATTGACGTAAATAAGCTCGCCCTGGAGGTTGGTCAGCGCGATGTAGTCGTCGGAGTTGTTGAGGATGGCGGTCAAGCGTTGCTGTTCCTCAAAGAGACGCGCGTTCTCCAGCGCTGTGGCGACCTGCCCGGCCAGGGTGGTTTGAATGTTCACATCCTGCGGGGTAAAGTGTTCGACCTCGTCGGATTGGACGTCCAGGACGCCGAGTACGTCATCGCCCGCGATGAGCGGCACGGCCAACTCGGAGGCGGTATCGGGGAGCAGCGGGTTGGGGAGGAAGTCGGGCGCGGCCTGCACGTCGTTGGCGATCACGCCCTCGCGGTTGCGATAGGCGCGGGCCACGAGCGAGGTCTCGCTGTCGGCGGGGATGCTCCAGCCCTGGGCCACCATCTGCTGCCCGGCTTCGCCGGCCCCGGCGGCCAACTTCAGCGTCTCGCCCGCGTCGTCGATGAGGTAGATGTGCGCGTGGTAGAGGCTGAAGTTTTCCTTGGTGAGATTGACCACGTCCTGGAGCAGTTCCTCGGGATCAAGTTCGGTGGCGGCGGCGGTGCTCACCTCGGCCACGGTCTGTAACTCGGCGGCGCGTTGGATCAACTCCTGCTCGGCTTTCTTCTGCTCGGTGATGTCATAGTTTATACCGACAGCGCGGAGTGGGGCGCCGTCGTCATCGCGGATGATGACCGCGTCACCTTTGAGGTAACGGATCTCGCCATCGGGATGGACGACGCGGAACTCAACGTCGAATTCCCCTTTCCCTTCCAACGCCGCTTGGAGCGCCGCTGCCGAGGCTTCCGCGTCATCGGGATGCAAGCCGCTCGTCCACGCTTCGTAAGCGCCGATGAACTCTTCTTTTTCGATGCCGTAGAGCTTGTACATCGTATCATCCCAGATCAATTCATCGTTCTGCACATCCCAGTCCCAGACGCCCAACTCGATGGACTCTTTCGCTAAGGTGAACCGCTCGTTGATCTCGCGGATGCGTTGCTCGGCCTCCAGGCGGTCGGTGATGTCAATCATAATCGTGGCTAAGGATTCTACCTCGCCCTCATCATCGCGGATGATGAAGATGGTCTGATCGACTGGGATCAGGTGGCCGTCGCGGTGCTTGAGGCGATTTTCGCCGCGCCAGAGGCCCGTTTCCATGGCCACCGGGATACCCTCTTCTAAGACGTGGTTGGCGTCCTCCGGCGTGTGCGAGTCGGCGATCCGCATCCCAATAATCTTGTTGGGATCGTCGTAGCCGATCATCTTGGCGCCGCCGGGATTGACGTAGATGATCTCGCCTTGGGGATTGGCCATGGCGATGTAGTCCTCGGAGTTGTTGAGGAGCGCGGTCAAGCGGCGCTGTTCCTCGAAGAGGCGGGCGTTATCCAGCGCGGTGGCGATCTGCCCGGCTAAGGTGGTCTGGATGTTGACATCCTGCGGGGTAAAGTGTTCGACCTCGTCGGATTGGACGTCCAGGACGCCGAGCACCTGATCGCCGGCGATGAGCGGGACGGCCAACTCGGAAGCGGTATCTGGGAGCAGCGGGTTGGGGAGGAAGTCGGGCGCGGCCTGCACGTTGTTGGCGATCACGCCCTCGCGGTTGTGATAGGCGCGGGCCACGAGCGAGGTCTCGCTATCGGCGGCGATGCTCCACCCCTGGGCCACCATCTGCTGACCGGCTTCGCCGGCCCCGGCGGCCAACTTCAGCGTCTCGCCCGCGTCGTCGATGAGGTAGATGTGCGCGTGGTAGAGGCTGAAGTTTTCCTTGGTGAGATTGACCACGTCCTGGAGCAGTTCCTCGGGATCAAGCTCGGTGGCGGCGGCGGTTCCCACCTCGGCTACGGTTTGTAGCTCGCGGGCGCGCTTCTCGGTCGCCTCGCGGGCCTCCAACTCCTCGGTGATGTCGCGGAATGTGACCACTGCGCCGAGGATGTTCCCCTCGTCATCGGTGATGGGGGTGCTGGTGTAGGCGACCGGGAAATTGTGGCCATCCTTGTGCCAGTAGATTTCATCCTCGCCAGTGTGCGTTGTGCCATCGCGGTAGGCGGCGTTGACCTTACACTCTTCGGCGGGATACTCGCTGCCATCGGCGTGATGGTGGTGGATTAAGTCGTGATGCTTCTCTCCGATCAACTCGTCCGCTGAATAGCCTAACATCTCGACCGCCGCCGGGTTTACGAAGACGGTGTGTCCTTCTTGATCGACGCCGAAGATGCCTTCCGCCGTGGAATTTAGGATCAGCTCGTTCCGCCGGCTCAGTCGGATAAAAGCTTCCTCGGCCTGTTTGCGCTCGGTGATATCCTGATTAGCGCCGATGATCTTGATTGTGTTGCCGTCGGCGTCCTTCTCGATGCGGAAGCGGACGATGATGTGACGGATCTCGCCATCCGCGCGGATGACTCGCGATTCGATTTCCGTCGCATAGTCGGGATCGTCCGTCATGATGGCGGCTTGGACATTCTCGGCTACATCTGCCGCATCCTTCGGCGGGACGAATTCCCGCGCGTATTCCTCGGCGGTCATCTCGTAGCCGCCGACTTGTTCTGCCGTTGTGCCCAGGGAAGCGTAGAAGCTATCGTTGAAGATGAATACGCCGCGCTCCACGTCGAATTCCCAGGAGACGAGCTGCGCAATGTCCAGCGCCTCTGATAGCCGCGCTTGACTGTCGAGCAGCGCGGTTTCCGCCCGTTTTCGCTCCGTGATGTCGGTGATGATGGTGGCCAAACTTTGCGGTTGGCCCTGGTCATCTTGGATGACGAAAATGGTCTGGGATATGGGGATGAGGGTGCCGTCTGGGCGGCGGATGCGATTCTCGCCCTGCCACACGCCCGTCTTGAATACTTGAGGGATCGCTTTGTCGTTGACAAGCGCGAAATCCTCCGGCATGTGGAAGTCGGAGATCACTCTGCCCAAGGTCTCTTCGGGGCTGTCGTAGCCGGCCAGTTTGGCGCCGGCCTCGTTCATGTAGGTAATCTCGCCCTGGAGATTGGTTAAGGCGACCAGGTCGCGGGAGTTGCGGAGAATGGCGGTCAAGCGGCGCTGTTCCTCGAAGAGCCGGGCGTTGTCCAGCGCCGTGGCGATCTGTCCGGCCAAGGTGTTGAAGGTCGCCAGGTCGGATTCGGCAAAGCGTTCGGGTTGATCATCCTGAACATCCAACACGCCTAACAAGTTGCCGCCGGTGATCAGCGGCACGGCGGCCTCGGCGCGGGTCTGGGGGAGGAGGGGGTTGGGGAGGAAGCCCGACTCGACGGCGGTGTCGTTGACCATAATGACTTGACGCTCGCGCGCGGCGCGGGCGACCAAGCTCTGCGCGCTATTCGTGGGGATGCTGTGTTCCCGTTGGCGCAAGACCTCGCCCACCTCGCCGGAGCCGGCGCGGACGACGAGCTGCTCATTTTTCTCATCCAACATATAGATGTGGGCGTGATAGAAGCCGAAGCGGCTCTGCAGAAGCTCGACAACCTCGTTCAGGAGTTCTTCTGGATTGAGGATGGTGCTCAAGCGCTCGGATACAGTGGCCGCTGTTCGGAGCTGGGTGGTGAAGTGGGTCAACTCTTCTGTTTGTTCAATTGTACGTAGGTAGAGTTCGCTGTTCTGGAAGAGGAGGGCGATCTGGTTGGTCATCGTTTCAAACAGCCCGACGACATCGGAGGTGAAGGTGTGAGTATCGCGGCTTTGGATGTCCACCGCGCCGATGACGCGCTCCTCGACTTTCAGTGGGACGACCATCTCCGATTGCGTATCGGGCAAGAGGGGGTTGGCTAAGAAGTCTGGGTTTTGGTTCACGTCGTTCACCACGACCGGCTCGCCCCCGTGAATGGCTTGGGTCACGAGGGAGGATTGGTCCAGCGGGATTAGGTGTTCCTTCTGGAGGAGTTGTAGGCCCGCGTAGCCGGTGCTCTCGCGCAATACCGCCGCGTTCTCTTCCTCTTCGACGATATAGACCTGCACGTGATACATATTGAAGCGGTCGCGGATCAGATTTACCGTCAAGCGCAACAACTCTCCGGGGTCGGATTGCTCACTGGCGGCGAAGACGACGCGGACGGCGCGCTGGTTCGCCTCCAACTGCTCGGTGCGCGCGCGTAATTCTTGATCGCGCGATTCAAGCTCCTCACCGCGTTGGCGCAGGGTGCGGATCGAATTCTGGAGATTGTCCGTCATTTGACCGAAGGCCCGGGCCAGCAGCCCCACCTCATCATCGCGATCTACCGTCGGTACCTCGGTCTCCAGATCCCCGGCGGCGATTTGGGTGGCGCTTTCGGTTAAGCTGATGATGGGATTGATCAGGCGGTTCGCCAAGAAGATGCCCGAACCGATGGCAACGATGCCGCCCAACACGATGAGCATCGTACTCAGGCCGGCAAT
>JBKHCQ010000078.1:0-11554 GCA_046541755.1 Anaerolineales bacterium
CGTAGGCGTAGCTTGCTACGCCCCGTTGCCCACGGCTTCAATCGCCGGGCCTTGCGCTTTTAGTTCGTAGTAAGCCTCGCAGCGGAGCCTTTTAGGCTTGAGCGGAGTGGCGTTTTTCAGGAATGATCAGCAGATGAAGCAGATAAACCAAAATCTCTGCGTCCTCTGTGCCTCCCTGTGGTGAGATTTTCATCATCGTTGATGTGAAACCCTCGCATAGAGACAGAGACGCCACAGAGCCGCCTCAGAACTCGCTGACCACGCTCGGCAGCGGGCCTTCGGTGTTGTGCAGGCCGGCGAACTCGTCCTCGGCGGCGTCCTCGCGGTAGTGCGTGCCGCGCGATTGGCGATTGTGCCACGCCGCCTGCGTGACGATCCACGCCGCCTGCGCCATATTCCGCAGCCCGATGAGGTTGTCGTTGAGGCGCGTCGTGCGGTAGAAATCGTCAATCACTTCCCACAAGTGGTTGAGATCCTTCATCGCCCGCGCCAAGCGATGCATGTTGCGCGCCAATCCCACGTAAAACCACATGATGTTCTGGATGGTGCGCGAATCGCGATAGACCAGCACCGGATCGGCGGCCTGGCCCGCGCTGACATCCTCCCACAGCGGGATTTCGTCCAAGGCGACGCGGCGCAGGTCTGCGTCCGCGCCCGTTCGCGCTATAATATCGCGCCCGGCCCGGTCGCCCCAGACCAGCCCCTCCAACAACGAGGTGCTGGCCAGGCGATTGGCGCCGTGAACGCCGGTGCAACTGACCTCCCCCACCGCGTACAGCCCATCTAAAGTGGATCGCCCCCAGGCATCCACGCGGACGCCGCCGCAGAAGTAGTGCGCCGCCGGCACGACGGGGATCGGCTCGGCGGTGATGTCGATGCCCGCTTCCAGACATCGCGCGTGGATGGTGGGGAAGCGCTCCGGGATACGCGCCGCGTCCATCGCGCTGGCCAGATCCAACAGGACGTGAGGATAGCCGTGGTTTAACATCTCGTGATGGATGGCGCGGGAGACCACATCGCGCGGCGCCAGATCGCCCCAGTGCGGCGCGTACTCGTCCATAAAATGACGCCCGTCGGGGGTGTAGAGCCGCGCGCCCTCCCCACGCACCGCCTCGGAGATGAGGAAGTTATCCGCGCCGGGTATGGCCAATGTCGTCGGATGAAACTGGATATACTCGGCGTTGATGACCCGCGCGCCCGCGCGGTAGGCCATCGCTAAACCATCACCGCGCGCGCCCGCCGGGTTCGTCGTGTGGCGGTAGATGCGGCCCAGGCCGCCGGTCGCCAGCACCGTCGCGGGCGCTAAGATGCGATGCACGACGTTCTCCTCGCGATTCAGCACGTAGGCGCCGTGACACGTGATCGGTTCGTAGACGGCGAACGGGTCGTGGCTGTGATGCGATGAGGTGATGAGGTCGACGGCGGTGGCGCCGGTGTGCAGTATGACGTTGGGCAGTTCCTGCAAGCGCGCGACCAGCGCTTCCTCGATGGCGCGCCCGGTGGCATCGCCCACGTGGAGGATGCGCGAGGCGGCGTGGCCGCCCTCGCGGGTGTAGGCCAGCGCGCCATCATCGCGGCGGTCGAAGCGGACGTCCGCCTCACCCAAAAGCACGCGCCGCACGAGCGTGGGGCCTTCCTCCGCCAATAATGCCGCCGCCGAGGGTAAACTCAGCCCGGCGCCGGCGCGCAGCACATCCTCCACCAACAACTCGGCGGAATCGTCCGGCCCGCGCGCCACGATCCCGCCCTGGGCGTAGCGCGTGTTGGTCTCCTGGAGCGTCCGCGCGCGCGTCACCACCGTGATCTGCCGTTGACGATCTTCCGCCAATCGCAGCGCCGCCGCCGCCCCCGCAATCCCACAGCCGATAATCAGCACGTCAGTTTCAATGGACATAGTCAGTTCCTTTTTGATGTGCGATCTTAAATTTGCAATTTATCTACCCGCAATCATTTATCTCAGCAGATGAAGCGAATGGCAGCAGATATATACAGCGGGGATGCTCTACATCTGCTGATTACAACGCCAACATCCGTTCCATGGCGACCTTGGCCCATTTGGCCGTCTCCGGCGCCACGATGACCTCATTGCGCATCTCGCCGCGCACCAGCGCGTCTAATTGGTCGGCTAAGTTGTCCAGGGTGATCTGGCTCATCGTGATGCAGTAGGGCGGTACATCGGCCAGCGACCGAATCATCTGCTCCGGGTGCTCCTGTTGCAGGCGGTCGACGAGGCGGTTTTCGGTGCCGATGGCCCATTGCGCGCCCGCCGGGGCCGCGGTCACTTGCTGGACGATGCGGGCTGTTGAGCCAGCGTCGTCGGCCAGGGCCACCACCTCGGCTTTCACTTCGGGATGGACGATGACGCGAATGTCGGGATGGGCCGCGCGCACAGCCCGGACGTGCTCCGGGCGGAAGCGCTGGTGAACGTTGCACGCGCCGGGCCAGAGGATGATCTTCGCCCGGCGGATGGCGTCCGGCGCGGGCGGATGCTTCACGTCCCAGACCAGCATCTCCTCCGGCGGGATGCCCAAATCCAGCGCGGTGTTGCGTCCCAGGTGCTGATCGGGGAAAAAGAAGACACGCGGGCGCTCTTCTAAGGCGTGGCGCAGCACCTTTTCGGCGTTGCCGGAGGTGCAGGTCAGCCCGCCATGCTCGCCGCAGAACGCTTTGAGTGCGGCGTCGGAGTTGACGTAGGTGATGGGCGTGACCTCGGCCTCGACATCGCCCAATGCCTCGTCCAAGGCATCCCAGGCCGCCGCGACGACGAGGCGCGAGGCCGTATGCGCCAAAAAGCAACCCGCTGCCACATCCGGGATGAAGACGTGCTGCTTCGGCTGTGCGAGAATCGCAGCGCTCTCCGCCATAAAGTGGACGCCGCAGAAGACGATGTACTCGGCATCGGTCTGGGCCGCCTGCCGCGAGAGTTGCAGCGAATCGCCGCGATAGTCGCTGAAGGCGATCACCTCGTCACGCTGATAGTGATGGCCCAGGATGATGAGCCGGTCGCCCAACGCGCGCTTGGCGGCCGCGACGCGGTGAGCGGCATCAGGAGACGCTTCCTTTGGCTCGCTTGACTCGGTCGGCGCGGGCCGCTGGATCGTCATGCTGACATCTAACGCCTTAACCGAGTGGGTGAGCGCGCCGGCGGAGATGTAATCCACGCCGGTGGCAGCGATGTCGGCGACGCGCGCCAGCGTGACATTGCCGGAGGCCTCTAACGGCACGTGTCCGGCGGCCATCTCTACCGCCTCGCGCATCGTGGCGAGATCCATATTATCCAACAGGACGCGGTCGAGCGGCGGGGTGATGGCCAACGCGGCGCGCAATTCAGCCAGCGTGCGCACTTCCACTTCGATGGGGAGATCGGGATGGCGCGCGCGCGCCTGCGCCACGGCCTCTTCGATGCTGCCGGCGGCGTCCACATGGTTGTCCTTCACCATCATCATATCGAAGAGCGCCATGCGGTGATTGACGCCGCCGCCCATCCGCACAGCGTACTTATCCAACACGCGATAGCCGGGCAGCGTCTTGCGCGTATCCAAGAGCGTGGCATCGCTCAGAGCGAGGGCGTTGACGAATTTGCGCGTCAGCGTGGCGATGCCCGACATCCGCTGGAGGAAGTTGAGCGCGATGCGCTCGGCGGCCAGCAGCGACGGCCCCGGCCCCTCCACCTCCGCGATGATCTCGCCCGGCACGACATCCTGCCCCTCCGCGATGCGCGCGCTCAGCGTGATGGCGGGATCGACCTGGCGAAAGACCTCCGCCATCACCGGCAGCCCGGCGATCACCCCGCCGGCCTTGGCCGTGAGGCAGGCGTGCAGGGTCTCATCCGCCTTGAGGATCGCTTCACTGGTCGCATCGCCCGGCCCGATGTCCTCGGCGATGGCCAACTCGATCAGCGGCTTGGCAGCCGCGAGCAATGTCTCCAACTCTTTCTCAGTCGTCATCTTTGCCTCCTACTAACTATGGGATATGGTTTGCTCTTAGTTTACACGCGAGCTACTTACAGGCAAGGGCGCGCTCAGGCAGATGAAGGGGTGGGCGAATGCAAAAAGCCGCCCTCAGAGATGGTTCTGGGGACGGCTAAAGTAGTGGTAATTAGGAGGGCAGTTTCGCCAGCCTACGCCCGCGAATGAATTGCGGGCTAAAAACCTAAGTCGGCTTCCAGCCGACTTCAGCTTTCAGACGGGTGGTTCACTGCCCGGCGAATCTTTATATCTTCCAAGTCTCGCAACTCGTCCTCGAAGGGGAAAACCTTGTACTTGCCCAACGCTAACAAGAATTCGACCCTTGACATACCGGCCAGCTCGGCTGCTCGACCTGAAGAGAGTCGGCCTAGCTCATATAGCTTGACAGCGGCCAAAATTCGCAGTTCGCGGGCGAAATCAGCCTCATCCTTCTTTTCGGCTAATAATACTTTCTCCGGCACATCGATGACAATTTGTCGCGTCGCCATCATCACCCTCCTTAACGCACTCACAGAAAATCAATCCTTGTCATTATTTTACACTGTCTTAGGGAATACGACACTGAAAAATCTGAGAAAGGATATGTACACCCAACGCAAGCTTGCCATAACCCATCCGCTCAGGTAAAATAATCAGCACGTCACCCACGTCCAGGGTCCAGTCACATCTCATCCTTTTCTCATTTCCCACAAGCTATCAAACGAAGATTCGAATGGAAAGGAAAACTTTGAATCACCAACTATTTAATTTTGACCTCTTGGCGACCTCAGACGGCGGGCGGGCGGGCGTCTTTCACACCGCGCACGGGCCGCTCCCCACGCCGATCTACGCCCCCGTGGGCACGCACGCCACGGTCAAGGCGATGACGCCGCGCCAGTTGAAGGACGTAGGCGCGGAATTGGTGCTGGCGAACACCTATCACCTCTATCTCCGCCCTGGCGACGAACTGATCGCCTCGCTGGGCGGATTGCACGAGTTTATGCAGTGGGACGGCCCGATGCTGACCGACTCCGGCGGCTTTCAGGTTTTCAGCCTCTCCGGCGCGCGCGGCGACAAATCGCTGCGGACGATTGACGACGACGGCGTGACCTTCCGCTCGCACTTGGATGGCTCGAAGCATCGCTTCACGCCGGAGCGTGTGGTCGAGATCCAGCAGAATTTGGGCGCGGACATCGCGATGGTGCTGGACGAGTGCGCGCCGCCCGATGACTACGAGTACAACGCGCGGGCGTTGGCGCGCACGCACGCTTGGGCCGAGCGCTGCAAGGCCGCCCACACGCGCGCGGATCAGGCGCTCTTCGGCATCGTCCAGGGCGGCGTCTTTCCCGATCTGCGGGAGCGGAGCGCGCGCTTCCTCACCGATCTGACCTTCCCCGGCTACGCCATCGGCGGCCTCTCGGTGGGAGAGACCAAAGAGGAGATGCACGCTATGTTGGAGGTCGTCACGCCCATCTTGCCCGCCCACAAGCCGCGCTATCTGATGGGCGTGGGCACGCCGGAGGATCTGGTGACCGGCGTCGCGCGGGGCATCGACATCTTCGATTGCGTGCTGCCCACGCGGGTGGCGCGCAACGGGCAGGCACTGCGCCGCATCGACAAGCTCAACATGCGCAACGCCCAATTCGCCGAAGACCCGGCGCCCATCGATCCGACGTGCGATTGCTACACGTGCCAGACCTTCTCGCGCGCCTACATTCGACATTTGGTCGTAGCCAAGGAGATCTTAGGCGCGACGCTGCTGACGATCCACAACCTGCACACGATGTTAAGCCTCATCAAGGAGATTCGCGAGGCGATTTTAGAGGATCGCTTCGCCGATTTTCAGGCGGCCTTTTGGGAGGCCCGGCGGCGGCAGGCCGAGGCGTGAGCGCGGCTAAGGCGTAATTCAAAGTTCGGAAGAGACCCAGCCGTGTCCCTCAGTGGCTCGGCCTCATCAACAACAACGAAAATGTAGCCGTTCAACTTTAGACCTTTGACTTTTGATAACTTTCAAACTTGTAACTTTCAACTTTCAACTTTCAACTTATTTTCAGGGGAGCGACCATGCTTAAATTTTCAAAGGAAGCGCTGCTCTCGTTGGGCGGCAAGGATCGTCGCGAGACGCAGGATTTCGCCAGCCTGTACAAGCGCCAGAAGGAGATACATCAGCGACGGCGCGTTATCATCAAGACGGAGAAGCAAATCGAGGGCATCCGTAAGAGCAGCGCGCTGACCGCCGAGATTTTGGATATGTTGGAGGAGCGGGTCAAGCCGGGCGTGACGACCGCGCAGATCGATCGCTGGGTCTATGACTACACCGTCGATCACGGGGCGATACCCGCGCCGCTCAACTATCGCGGCTTTCCCAAGAGCGTCTGCACGTCGATCAACGAGGTCGTCTGCCACGGCATCCCGGAGGAGCGGGAATTGCTGGATGGCGACATCATCAACATTGATGTGACCTCGATTCTGGGCGGCTATTACGGCGATTCCAGCCGGATGTTCCTGATCGGGAACGTCAGCGAGGCGGCGAGGCGATTAGTAGAGGTCACGCGAGAATGTCTCTACTTGGGGATCGAGCAGGTCAAGCCGGGGAACACCTTGGGCGACATCGGCCACGCCATCCAGCAGCACGCGGAGGCGCACGGCTACTCGGTGGTGCGCAAATTTGTGGGCCACGGCACCGGCGTCCGATTCCACGAGCCGCCGGACGTCTTCCATTTTGGCACGCCCGGCGCGGGGTTGAAGCTGCGCCCCAACATGGTCTTCACCATCGAGCCGATGGTCAACGTCGGGACGCACAAGGTGCGCATCTTGGACGATGATTGGACGGCGGTGACCATCGATGGCGAACTCTCCGCCCAGTGGGAGCACACCATTCGCGTCACCGAAGATGGCGTGGAGATTTTGACCGAGAGCAAACGCCCGGCGCTGAAAGCACCGGGCTAAGAGAACGAAGCCCTTCGGGCTGAAAAATAGATGTTCTCAAGTTGTGGCCGGCGTTGTTTATCCTCCCAGAGGACCCCGCCGAGCCACATTCTCGCAACTATAGCTTCCAACGATCAAACCTTCAACTTAGAACTTTCAACGTCAATACCCCAACTCCTGCAACCGCGCGTCGCGATCTCGCCACTGGGGCTGGACCTTGACTAACAAATCAAGGTAGACCTTCCCACCGATGAAGCGCTCCAACTCCTGGCGGGCCGCCGCCCCGATCTGCTTGAGCTTCTGCCCGCCCTTGCCGATCATAATCGGGCGCTGCGAGTCGCGCTCTACCCAGATGCGCGCTGAGATGTAGGTGACCCCGTTGTCGCGCTCCTTGTAGTCCTCCACCAAGACGCCCGTCGCGTGCGGCACCTCCTGATAGGTGTGGCGCAGCACGCCCTCGCGGATCAACTCCGCCGCGATCTGGCGCTCGGTCTGGTCAGTGATCTGATCACCGGGATAGTAGCGCGGCCCCTCCGGCAGGTGTTCCAGCAGATGCAACTTCAGCCGCTCGACGTTGGCGCCGCGCAAGGCGCTGGTCGGTATCGAATCCGCGTACTCCGGGAAGAGTTCCCAGTAGCTTTCGATGCGCCCCTCCGCCCTGTCCAACGGGAGCTTGTCCATCTTGTTCAGGACGAAGATCACCGGGCGCTGCTGGGCCTTTGTCTTGAGGATGCGGGCGATCATCTTATCCTGCTTGCGCGGCGGCACAGAAACATCGACCACGAAGAGGATGACGTCGGCGTCGGGGATGGCGGCGATGGCCTGCTCGACCATCAGTTCGTTGAGCTTGGTGTGCGGCTTGGCGTGGATGCCGGGCGTATCGATGAAGATTATCTGGTACTCTGGCTCCGTGAGGATGCCCATCAGGCGCTGGCGCGTGGTCTGCGGCTTGCGCGAGACGATGGCCACCTTCTGGCCGACCAAGGCGTTGACCAGCGTGGACTTCCCCACGTTCGCGCGCCCCATCAGCGCCACGAAGCCGGAGAGGTGCCCTTCTGGCACTTCCTCGCGCCAATCCTCGGCCGCGACCTGATCCGCCGCCGTTTCTTGTATATTCGTCGACGGCGCGCCCGCGCCTTCTAAAAATTGTTCGATGCGCGCCATTGAGGCGGCATCGGGCTGATTGTTTTGTGCTTCATCTGTCATAGCGTCAACTTTCTCCTCGTGTAAAATCTGTAAGTAACATAGGGTGAATTGAGAATCACGAGTCGGAATATCATTCCGACCTACCCTCTTTGACCAAATAGATGCCCGGCCAGCTAATCAAGGTGGTCACGCCTTTGACCAGCACATTCGCCCAGAAGATGGACCAGACGACGGCGTTGGGCAGGACGCCGCCGAAGGCCAGCCAGCAGAAGATCAGGCTATCGACGGGGATGCCGAAGAAGTTGCTGACCAGGACGCGCGACCATTGATAGCGGCGCGTGACGCGCGTGACCCATAGGTGATAAATTTCTGTATCCAATAACTGACTGATTAACTCGGCCACGATGCTGGCGAGTACAATGCGCCACACCGGGCCGAGGATAGCGGCGAAGGCGATCTGCAATTCCCATGAGGGATCTGGCGGGAGGTAGCTCAACAGGGCGAAGTACCCCGCCATCAGCAAGTTGATGACGGCCGCGGCTACGATGACGGTGCGCGCCGCTCTGCGCCCCAGATGTTTGTGTACAATATCCCGCAGCGTGAAGGTGAGGGGATAGATTAGGGTGCCGCCATCGACGCTGAAGCTGGCGACCTGGGCGATCTTGAGGCTGCCGATATCGGATAAAATCTGCGCCGCCACGTAGGCCGCGATGACCAACACGCCCGTATGGGACATCGACGCAACGATCTTGCCCGGCCGCGATCTTTCTTGTGGAACGTCAGTTGTCATTTTTACCTCGCTTCTTTTTGATGTCGCTCCCCAGTATACCACATTCGAGTGGTAAATGGTCGGGTTGGCTCGCTAGCATTGGGTTTGACCAGCACCTAACAATCGCATAATTAGAAATCAGTCAGCCGCGGCGACGGTGATGCGCAGCGCCCGGCCGTCGCGCCGGTGCGGATTCGTGGCGTTGAACCGCGCGCAGGTGGCTTCCATCGCCCGCTGCTGATCGGCGTAGCGGTACGGCTCCAATTCCACCTCAATGCAATCCTCCTGCCACGTCACCCGCCCCGCCTTGCGATACATCATCTGGGTCGCCTTCTCCAAACGATGAAATGTAGCAAGGTCACCGACACCTGCTTTGCGCTCCGCGATCCCGAAGCCCGCTTCATCCACTACACCGGTCGCAATCAGGACGGCGAGCAGGATGCCAAACCCGCGCGCACCGTCCAACCGGCCAACACCGATGAGCGCGTTATCTTCCCGGCAGATTTCAGCCACCTGCGCCAGCGCCTGCCGCAGCTCCCCATTAGCGAACTGGTGGCCGACGCCGCGCTGGGCTACACCGCGTACCTCGAACTGATCTACTACCTAAGACACTAGTCACTTGCCAACTTTGGCATTCTGAGTATAATAGCACGTAGGTTGAGCATTCCAGAAACTGGAATTTTTAAGCCACCCTAGCTCAGTTGGTAGAGCAGTCGCTTCGTAAGCGACGGGTCGTCGGTTCGAATCCGACGGGTGGCTCACACAAAGGCCCCAATTTGGGGCCTTTTTTGTAGGGAACTATGCAACGATCAATGACAACCCAACCGCCGCACGTCATAGGGGAGATATGGGCCTGGCTGAGTGAAGATCGACGCTTTGTGGAGATTTTCGCGGCCTTGATGATCCTCCAATTGCTCATTCTCCTATTGCCTCAAGCCCCTGTATCCCCCGCCAATGATCTTATCTACACCCGCTGGCTGGCCGAACAGCGCCTCACCCTGGGCCGCTGGACGGATCTCTTAGCGACATTGCAACTCCTCTTCCTCCGCTCCTCGCTCTGGCTGCGCGGCGCGTTGGCTCTGCTCGCTTTGGTCTTGGCCGCTCATCTAGATGCTTTGGTTAAAGCGTGGCCGGATGTTTCGCCCCGCGTTCGTGTGCGAGGCTTCTTGCCCTTGGCCGGCGGCGTATTGTTCCTGCTCGGCTGGGGGATACACACGCTCTGGGGCTGGACGGAGCCGAATCTCACGACCTGGCCGGAAACGCCCCTTGAAATTACCCAGCGGGAGATTACGCTCGCGCCGCCGCACAGATTTGCACTCTGGCACGGCGTCTATGGCCTCTATCTGATCCCCGAAGGGCGTGGATTGGGCGTCGAGGTGACGGCCAGCAAGGAGGATGGCGCGTCGCTGGCGCTCCTTCCTTCCCGCCGCGAGGAACCTCAGCAGCAACTTTCGCTCGTGCTGACCACCGCCGCCTCGGACGCCTACTTCGCGCTGCCAGAAGCGGAGTACGTCTTCCGATTGAACTATCTCGCCGAGTCCCCGGCATTGCGAGTCCAAGCCTATCGCAGCGCCAGCGGGGAGTTGCTCACCGAGGCCGCCTTAAGCGACGACACCACCCTATCGATTGATGAGGTGCATCTACACGTTAGGACCTTCGAGGCGCCCCAATTCAATGCGGTTTATAATCCCGGCGCGCCCTTCGAGGCGCTGGGATTAGGTCTCTTGGGGATCGGGAGCTTACTCCGGCAACTGCGCCCCGCGCCTGCGACGGAGGCCATGGCTCAGGAGGGTGCCGCATCCCCAGAAGATGACCAAGATGAAGAAGATGCTACCCTAGAGGAGATGGCGGACACATAATCCACACATCCAAGGAGGATGTATGCAAAGCGAGGCAAAGTACAGCATTATCATCGGTGTAGCGGGCGGCACAGGATCAGGCAAGACCACGGTCGCCCATCGCATTTTGGATCGCGTGGGCACAGAGAACATCGCCTACGTCCCCCACGATGCTTATTACAAAAGCTTAGATCACCTGACGCCCGAAGAGCGCGAGACCTACAACTTCGACCATCCCGATGCACTGGAAACTTCGCTGATGGTGAAGCATCTGAAGAAGCTGCGCAACTCGCAGCCGGTTGATATTCCGGTCTACGATTTCAAGACGCACACGCGCACGGGCGAGAAGTTGCGCGTGAATCCGGCGCCCATTATTTTGGTCGAAGGGATCTTGATCTTCGCGGAACCAGAGCTGAAAGCCCTGTTCGACGTCAAGCTCTTTGTGGACACCGCCGCCGACATCCGCCTGATCCGCCGGCTCCGACGGGATGTGCAAGAGCGCGGGCGCACCTTCGAGTCGGTCATCAACCAGTACCTGCGCACCGTCCGGCCGATGCACTTGGAGTTCGCGGAGCCGAGCAAACGCTACGCGGACGTGATCATCCCGGAGGGCGGCTATAACGAGGTCGCGATGGAGATGGTGGCGGCGCGCATTCGCGGCCTGCTGGCAGAGCGCGGCCCTTCTTCATAATTACCTGACTACTACCAGAAGTGTTTGCGCTCAGCAGATGGAGCGACTTTAATCTCCTTTTGGCTTTATCTGCTCTATCTGCTCTATCCGCTCTATCCGCTGATTGATCTTTGCGCAATATCAGAATGTGATACAATGAATGTGTTGAAGCGCAATCATCCATCAAGTAAAAAGCAGAAAACACAGGGAGATATGATGAGAGAAAATGTGAGGATTCACCCCACCGCCGATGTTT
>JBKHCQ010000079.1:0-11436 GCA_046541755.1 Anaerolineales bacterium
AACCGGGCTTTGTGAATTCCCGTATTTGTTGTATCGTTAGGGCGTAGCTTAGGTTTCGACTGGAAAATGTACGTGGCTCTCATTCGCCCATTCGCCCATTCGCCCATTCGCTTATTCGCTCATTCGCCCATTCGCCCATTCGCTCATTCGTCCAATGGAGGTTACCCTATGTTCACGAAGCACCGATATCTGATTGCACTTGGGTTGATTGCAATGTTGTTCTCGTCCTGTGGGACGCCGCCGCCTCCGGCGGGGCCGATGCCCACCGCGCTCCCGGCGACGGCGACGCCCGTTCCGCCCACGAAGACGCCCGCGCCTTCGCCGACGGCCACGATCCCGCCGACGGCGACGCCCGTTCCCCCCACAGAGACGCCGTTGCCCGCACCGACGCTGTCCAATCCGGCGGAGGCGCGGGAGCCGGTCGCCGTCTCGCCCGTGGGATTGGATGGCACGCTGCCCACCGGCGCCGATGGGCAGCCCTGGTGGAATGACGTCGTCTTCTACGAGATTTTCGTGCGTAGCTTCTACGATAGCGACGGCGACGGCGTGGGCGATCTGCCCGGCCTCATCGAGAAGCTGGACTATCTCAACGACGGCGATCCCACGACGACCGACGATCTGGGCGTCACCGGCCTCTGGCTGATGCCCGTTCACCAATCGCCCAGCTATCACGGCTACGATGTGGTGGACTACTATCAGATCGATGACGAGTACGGCACTAACGAGGATTTCCTCCGCCTGATGGAGGAGGCG
Source organism: Anaerolineales bacterium (assembly GCA_046541755.1). Lineage (GTDB taxonomy): Bacteria > Chloroflexota > Anaerolineae > B4-G1 > SLSP01 > JAAAOZ01. Next base: position 754 of record JBKHCQ010000079.1, read on the forward strand.
CACGCGCGCGGCATCTACGTCATCATTGATCTGGTGTTGAATCACACCTCGGCGCAACATCCGTGGTTCTTGGAGTCTCAAGACCCCGATTCGGAGAAGCGCGATTGGTACCTCTGGGCCGATGAGCCGGGTCGTCAGGGCTGGCACAAAGGGGAGAGCGGCTACTACTACGGCATTTTCTGGGATCAGATGCCCGATTTGAACTACGAGAATCCAGAAGTCACGGCGGAGATGCAGGAGATCATCCGTTTCTGGCTGGAGGATATGGGCGTCGACGGCTTCCGGCTGGATGCGATCAAGCATATTGTGGAGGAGGGCGATGAATTGGAAAACACACCCGCCAATCACGCCTGGCTGGAGAGCTTCTACGAATTCTACAAGAGCGTCCGCGCGGATGCCTTCACCGTCGGCGAGGTGTGGAGCAGCAGTCGGGAGGTCGTCGAATATGTCGGCGACGAGGTCGATATCGCCTTCGAGTTCGATCTGGCCGACGCTTTCGTCAGCGCCGCGTTTAGAGGGCGCCGGACATCGGCCGCATTGGCGCAATCCACCGTGATCGATCTTTATCCCGATGGCCAGTTCGCTACCTTCTTGGCGAACCACGACCAAACCCGTGTTCGCTCTCGCCTGCTCAACGATGAGCAGGCCAAGTTGGCCGCCACGCTGCAGCTTACCTTTCCCGGCGTCCCTTTCATCTATTACGGCGAGGAGATTGGCATGCAGGGCGCCAAGCCCGACGAGAATATCCGGCGTCCGATGCAATGGACGGCGGACGGCGGCTTCACGACCGGCGCGCCGTGGCGCGGCTATTATGAGGATGTGGCGGAGCGCAACGTCGCGGCGCAGACGGATGATCCCGACGCGCTGCTGAACCACTATCGCGCCCTGATTCATCTGCGCAACACCCACGAGGCGCTGCGCATCGGCGCGTGGACGCCTATTGAGTCGCATCACTCCGGCGTCTACGCCGCGCTGCGCACCTCCGATGAGGAGACGCTGTTGGTGATCGCCAACCTGAAGGGCGAGCCGATAGTGGACTACGCCTTGGATTTGGAAGAAGGCCCGCTCGCGGCGGGCGTCCAACCGACGCTTCTGTTAGGCGAGGGGCGGCTCAACGCGCCCATCGTCGCCGAGACCGGCGGCTTCACGGGCTATGCGCCGCTCCCTGTGCTGGAATCCTATCAGAGCTACATCATTCAATTCCTGCCGTAATCAACCCCCTTCCCGCTCTGGAAGGCTGATTATTGATCCTGCCGTAACGGAACCTCAACGCGATTCTAATCTTGCGCTTATGTAGTTCTAATCTGATTGTGTTATAATGCGGTTGGATACGAAGTGCAAGGCAGAAGTTCAACGTTGAGTGTTTTGGAGAGAGAGTGTCAATTAATAAGCTCTATAAGCGATATAAAAATCTCAAGGCCGGGGTGCGGCGAGCGTGGTTGCACGTGCGCCGGGGTCTTGACTCTATGCGGCGCCGGCCTTACGCTGTTGCGCTGATTCGAGTAACGTCAAACGCCGCGATTACGTGGGAGGATGAAATTTACTATGTTACCTTGGTTTAACATGCAGGATCAAAATTTGGATAAGTTAATTAGTCTGGTGCCGGAAGAGATTCCGATTCTGCCGCTGCGGAATACGGTCGCATTCCCCTACATTGTGATGCCGTTGGCCGTGGGCATTCCGCGCTCGGTTCAGTTGATCGAAGAAGCGGAGCGCGGCAACCGGATCATCGGCTTAGCCGCGATGAAGGACCCCGGCGTGGATGTGCCAGATAGTAGTGAGGTTTTCGAGACCGGCACCGTCGCCGTCATCCATCGCGTGATGCGGGGCGACGATGACACCCTGACCGTCTTTATTCAGGGTTTGGAGCGCATCAAAGTCAAGCAGTGGACGCGGGAAGACCCTTACTTGCGGGCGAAAATTGCTATCGACCCCGATACAGTTGAGGACAGCATCGTCGAAGAGGCGCTGCGGCGCAATCTCTTGGATGTGGCGATGGAGCTGGCGGAATTAATCCCGCAGTTCCCCGATGAAGCGATCCAGTTCATTCAACAGCTTGAAGACCCGCGTCTGTTGGTCTACCTCTTGGCCTCGAATATGCGCGTGGAGATGCAGGAAGCGCAGGCGCTCTTGGAGATGGATCGTCTCTCCGATAAGATGGGCCATCTCGTCCGGGTTCTGACCCGCGAGTTAGAAGTCCGGGAGATCGGGCAGCAGATCCAGGAGAAGGCCAAAGAGGAGATCGAGAAGACGCAGCGCGAGTACTATCTGCGCCAGCAGATGGACGCTATCCGTGAGGAGTTAGGCGAAGAAGAGGATGGCCGGCGCGAGGCAGAGGAGTACCGCGAGAAGATCGAAGAGTGCGGGATGACCGAGGAGGCCAAAGAGGAGGCTATGCGGGAGTTGGCGCGGTTGGAGAAGATGCCGCCCCAGGCCGCGGAGTATTGGGTCATCAAGACCTATTTGGATTGGTTGATCTCGTTGCCGTGGGAAGACACAACCGACGATAATCTCAACATCGATCACGCGCGCAAGGTGTTGGATGAAGATCACTACGATCTCAAGGACGTCAAGGAGCGGATTTTGGAGTTCTTGGCTGTCCGCAAGCTGCGCAAAGAGCGCGAGATTGAAGAAGAATCATCGTTGGATTTGCAGGGACGCAAAATTGAGGGCACCGGCGCGATCTTAGTCTTGGTGGGGCCGCCGGGTGTGGGCAAGACCTCGCTGGGGCAGTCCGTCGCCCGCGCATTAGGACGCAAATTCACGCGGATGAGCCTGGGCGGGATGCGCGATGAGGCCGAGTTCCGTGGCCATCGCCGCACCTACATCGGCGCGATGCCGGGCCGCATTATGCAGGCGGTCAAGCGCATCGGCGTCAAGAACCCGGTCTTTATGCTCGACGAGGTCGACAAAATCGGCTCGGATTGGCGCGGCGATCCCGCCTCCGCTCTGCTGGAGGTGTTGGATCCGCAGCAGAACCACGCTTTCCGCGATCACTACTTAGATGTGGACTTCGACCTGAGCCAGGTGCTCTTCATCTGCACCGCGAACACCACCTCGACCATTCCCGCGCCGCTGCTCGACCGGATGGAGGTCATCCAGATCGACGGTTACACCGAGTATGACAAGATTCACATCGCCAAGCAGTACTTAGTCCCGCGCCAGCTCAAGGTGAACGGCCTGCGCGAGGAAGAGATCGAGTTTAAAGAAGGGGCCTTCGAGACCATCATTCGCGATTATACCCGCGAGGCGGGCGTCCGCCAACTGGAGCGCCGCATCGGCAAGATCTGCCGGAAGGTCGCGACGAAGGTTGCGGAATCGCAGGATGAGCGGGAAGAAGGTCTACTAGAGGGTGAAGGCGAAGCGGAAGAGGTGACGACTCACGTTGATGTCGATGAGGAGACGGCGCGCGATTTCTTGGGCAAGCCGCTCTACCGCTTCGAGGCGGCCCTCCGCACCGAGCGCCCCGGCGTGGCGACGGGCGTCGCCTGGACGCCGACCGGCGGCAAGGTGCTCTTCGTCGAGGCCGCGGTTATGCCGGGCAAAGAGGGCGATCTGATCCTCACCGGCCAGTTGGGCGATGTGATGCGCGAATCTGCGCGCATTGCGCTGAGTCACGTGGAAGCGCACATGGAGCGCCTGGGCTTGGATCGGGAGAAGGGATGGAAGCATCAGAAGATTCATCTTCACGTGCCTGCCGGCGCGGTGCCGAAAGATGGCCCATCGGCGGGCGTGACCCTGACGACGGCCCTGGTCTCGCTGCTTTCCGGCCGCTCCGTCCGCCCGGATGTCGCGATGACGGGCGAGGTCACGTTGCAGGGCCAGGTGCTGCCGGTCGGCGGCGTCAAGCTCAAGACGCTGGCGGCCCATCGCACCGGCATCAAGACGCTCATCCTGCCCAAACATAATGAGGTTGATTTGGACGATCTGCCGGATGAGGTGCGCGAGGATATGGACTTCATCTTGGTGGAGGATGTCGAAGAGGTGCTGGAGCACGCGTTGACGCCGGCGAAATCGGACGCGGCGGCTGAAGAAGCAGCGATCGATGTGAAAGGTACAAAACCTACAGCGCCCCCTCCCGACCGCCCGACTGTCCCGGTCTCGCCCTAACGAGGATGGGGGTTGGGTTGGTAATCCGCCCGCTATTACAAACACCAAATACCTGATGGGATTCAAGTCCCATCAGGTATTTTTTGTGTCATCTCCTTTTCGAATATCCGAGGCGCTTCGCCCCCTCCGCCTCGCTATATTTTAAGTTTGGGATGCTCCATTGTATAATGGCATGTGATAGAATGTGATGGCATGGGTTGTCCCCTATCGAACTAGACCTTTGGAGGTAATCGTTAACGTGGAAAACATCATCGTAATGTCCCCGGAGCAGGCGTTAGAGAAGGACTATTTGGCCGAGTTTCGTCGCACGAAGGTGGTGCCCCAGAATCTCTTCTACACGGCGCAGGGCGCGGAGTCTTTCTACACCTATCGTCAGGCCGATTTGCGTAAGATCTGTTGGCAGGATGAGGTGGACTTCTTCGCAGAACAACCGTTCGTGACGCCGGAGCAGCCATTGGCCTTCATCAGCCTGGGATGTGGCAACGCCGGCGCGGAAAAGATGTTGCTGCGCGCGCTGGCGACGAGCCACACCGTGGCCTACTTCGGCGTCGATTCCTCGCGGGCGATGTTGGAACTGGCGCAGGAGACGCTCGCGGAGGAGGCGTTCACGCGCCGCTACATCCTGGCCGATTTCACGCGCGAGCAATTTCGGGCCAAGCTCCAGTCGCACATCGCGCCCTACAATGTGCACATCTACGCGCTCATCGGCGGGACCTTCGGCAACTTTGAGCAGCACGCGATTGCCGATGTGCTCGAGCAGATGCTGCGGCCCGGTGAGTATCTCTACATCGATGTCGTGCCCAAGCAGGAGGGCAAGGTTGACGATCTACGCGGTCGTTTTTCGCGCCTACCGCATAATCTCCCGCGCTTCTTCGAGAGTCTGTTGACGAAGCTGGGCCTTGATCCAGAAGCGGGTCGTTGGGTCAGCGAGGAGATCGTCGAGAATGAGTTGGATACGCTCCGATACACGTTTTTCTTCGAGCTGGAGGAGCCGGTCACCTGCCATTGCTTCGGCGGTGTGATCAAGCTGGCGCCGGGCGAGCGCATCCAATTGATGACCATCCGCGCCTACGATCCGTCGTCTTTGAGGGCGTTTATGGTGGAGCGCGGGTTCGTCTACGTGGATATGTATATCCCCGATGTGGGGGACTTGCCGCACCTCTGGCAGCGGTTCCTGTTCAAGAAGGTGTAAAAATATTCTACCACAGAGGCACAGAACACACGGAGTTTTTGAGATTTTTATCTTATGATGCCGAAATTCATGAAGTTTGGCCTGAAGTCTTTCTTGCCCTCGACGAGAGCGCTCTTGTTGGCGGGGATTGCTATCATCATCCTTGTCCTGGGCCTGATATGCGCTGTCGCATCCGCCGCCACCCCTACCGATGAAGATAGCGCCATGGATCCCGATAATCTGCTCAACCGGCCGCTCTCCTCGGCGCTTTTTATGCTGGGCGTGTTCGTCTTCCCCGCGATGGCGCTGGCGGTCGAGATCGCTACGCTGATGGAACGCAATCCGCCGGCCAAGGCTATGCTGGGCGGCATCGCGTTGCTCACTATGGGCGTGGGGATGTTGCTGAGCATCGTGGCCTGGCTTCCCGATCCGACCGGCGGCTTTATGGTCCTCTGCTACGGCCCGGTGATGGTCCTCTTCGCCATTCCCTTCGTCATCGCGCTGACAAAGGCCCCGTCCGCGCTGCGCAGCGAGATCGCTGCCGGGCAAGAGGCGACAGCTCTCCGGTACATCGCGGCGCACGATGGCGCGGCGACCTATGCCGGGCTGGTGGATGCGTTGGATCTCCCCAAATCGGAGGTCGACGCGCTTTGCCGGGATTTGGTGGCGACCGGCTCGCTCAGCGGTGGGTGCTGGACGAAGTATGAGCGATTCTACACCGATGAGGCGCTCGAGCGGAAGTATCAGCGACTTTTGGGCTGCGTCGAGGCGCGGGGCGAGATCCCGCTGGACGACCTGGCCGTGGAGGTGGACGCGCCGCGCGAACTGGTCAAGGAATGGATCTACGCCCTGGTGCGCAATGGGCGCTTTTCGGGCTACATCAATTGGGACAAGGAGGTGCTCTATTCCACCGAGGTCGGTCAAATCCGCGATGCCGGGCGCTGCCCGCAGTGCGGCGGCGACCTGGGCCTGGCCGGCAAGGGCGTCGTCCGCTGCGACTACTGCGGCGCGGAAATCTTCCTCGGCCAATAGCTCGCGATTCGCTCATTCGCTCATTCGCTCATTCGCTCATTCGCTGCTTTTCAAGGAGGCTTTTATGCACGCTGCAATTTTGTACTGGTCCCGCACCGGCAACACCGAGAAAGTTGCCCACGCGATTCGTGAAGGGCTGGCATCGGCTGATTGGGCGGTGACCTTGTTGCGCATCGCTGATGATCAAGCCCCAGAAATCGATTTCTACGCCTACGATCTGCTCTGCGTCGGATTTCCGTCGTATCAATGGTCGCCGCCGCAGCCGGTGGACGCCTATCTCAAGCAGAAATTCAACGCCTACAAGCGCCAGGGCCGGGTCAAGACCGGCGCGCCGCAGGCGCCCGGTCAGCGCGCGCTCATCTTCTGCACCTACTCCGGCCCCCACACCGGTATCGATGAAGCAATCCCCGCCGGGAAGTACGCGGGGCAATTCTTCGCGCATCTGGGCTTCACCGTGGTGGACGAATGGTACATCGTCGGCGAATTCCACGGCTCCGAGGAGAAGAGCACGCAAGGCCGCTTGGGCGATATTCGAGGTCGGCCCAACGCCGAGGATCTGCACACTGTCCGCACGCGCGCGCAGGCGCTTGCTACACATTTGGCGACGCCACATCTTTTGGATCTCTGAGCGCGATGGTGCTTTTCCGCTTCCAAAGTCAAGCCTAATCTCAGTACAGCCTCTACGCGCTCTTAACTATAATGGGAGCGATAACTGCTCCATCTTTAATCCTTGATTCTAAATCCTTAGTTCTCAATTCCCTCTTCCCCCTTCCCCCTTCCCCCTTTTTCATCCTCTTGGAGCGCTTTATCCGCTAATCTGTTAAACTCATTGACTGAAAGGGAGAATGTATGGCCGAGTATCGTATCGAGAAGCACCCGATTTTGCCCGCCGAGCCGCTGGACGCATCGGAGGCGATTGAATTCACCTGGCGGGGCGAGACGTTGACGGCGAAGCGCGGCGAGATGATCGCCTCGGCGCTCTTTGCGCACGGCATCCGCACCTTTGGACATCATCCCCAGGATGGCGCGCCGCAGGGCATTTTCTGCGCCAATGGACAGTGCGCGCAATGTTTGGTCGTGGCGGATGGCAAGCCCGTCAAGGCGTGTATGACGCCCGTGCGGCCCGGCATGCGCGTCGAGCCGTTAGAAGGGTTGCCGGAGCTGCCCGCCGGATCAGAATCGAAAGGGGAAGCGCCGGCCCTGAGCGAAGCGACGGAGATCATCGAGGCGCCCGTGCTGATTTTGGGCGGCGGCCCCGCCGGGATGTCGGCGGCGGCGCAGTTGGCGGAGCGCGGCGTAGGTGTGCTTCTCATCGACGACAAGCATCGCCTGGGCGGGAAGCTGGTCTTGCAGACGCATCGCTTCTTCGGCTCCACCGAGGCCGTCTACGCCGGGACGCGCGGCATTGATATTGCTGCCAAGTTAGAGGCGCAGATTCGCGCCCACGACAAGATCGACGTGTGGCTCAACAGCACCGCGCTGGCCGTCTACAGCGATGGCCTGGTGGGTGTTCTCAAAACAACAAAGCAACAAAGCAACAAAACGGCAAATCAAACGGATGATGAGACTTTTCAAGAGCATTATGTTTTGGTGAAGCCGGAGGTGCTGTTGGTGGCCACCGGCGCGCGCGAAAAATCGCTCGTCTTCAAAGGCAACACGCTGCCCGGCGTCTACGGCGCGGGCGCGTTCCAGACCCTGGTCAACCGCGATTTGGTGCGCGCGGCCGAGCGGCTCTTCATCGTCGGTGGCGGGAACGTGGGCTTGATCGCGGGCTATCACGCGCTCCAGGCCGGCATCGAGGTGGTGGGCCTGGTCGAGGCGCTGCCCCAATGCGGCGGCTACAAAGTCCACGAGGACAAACTGCGCCGCCTGGGCGTGCCCATCTACACTCGGCACACCGTCGTCAGCGCCAACGGCGATACGCAGGTCGAGTCGGTCACTATCGCGCAATTGGACGACGACTGGCAACCCATCCCCGGCACCGAGCGCTCCTTCGCGTGTGATACGGTGCTCATCGCCGTGGGCCTCGATCCCGTGGATGAATTCTTCGAGAAGGCGCGGGACTTCGGCCTGCCCGTCTACGCGGCGGGCGACGCCGAGGAGATCGCGGAGGCGTCGGCGGCGATGTTCTCCGGCAAGATCAAGGGGCTGGAGATCGCGCGCGCGTTAGGCGTGACGGATGAGCCGGTACCGGACGAGTGGGCGCGCACTGCCGAGATCCTCAAATCCCATCCGGGCCAGGTCGTGCCGGAGCGCATCCCGACGCAGGAGAGCGGCGTCTTCCCGGTCTTCCACTGCTCCCAGGAAATCCCCTGCAATCCCTGCACCGCCGTCTGTCCGCAGCACCTCATTCACATCCAGGAGGACGACATCCGCCAACTGCCCGAATTTTTGGGGCCGCAGAGCGACCGGGCGTGCATCGGTTGCGAGCAGTGCGTCACGGTCTGTCCCGGCCTGGCGGTCACGTTGGTCGATTATCGCCAGAGCCTGGAGCGTCCGACCGTCACGCTGGCCTATGAGTTCCTGGAGGAGAGCGTGCAGGTTGGCGATAGGGTGACGGTCTTGGATGCGGAGGGCGAGGTGCTGGGCGATGTCGAGGTCACGAAGGTGCGCGCGCTCAAGCGCAATGATCGCACGGTCGTCGTGAAGGTCGCCGCGCCGCAGGCCATCGCCAAGCGCATCGCCGGCATCCGCGTGCAAGCGCCGGAGATCACCGAGGCGCTGGCGCACGAGGTCCGGCGGATGGATGACGACGAGATCGTCTGCCGCTGCGAGCGCGTCACGGCGGGCGAGATCCGCGCGCTGATCCGCAAGGGCTATCGCGATATGAACGAGATCAAGGCGGTGACGCGCGCCGGGATGGGCGCGTGTGGCGCGAAGACCTGCACTAATTTGATTCTCCGTCTCTTCCGCGAGGAGGGCGTGCCGCTGGCGGAGGTGACGTCGAACACGAAGCGCCCGATCTTTATGGAGGTGTCGCTGGGGACGTTTGGGAAAACAGCGAATCGGCGAATTAGCGAATCGGCGAATCGGCGAATGAGCGAATCAGCGAATCGGCGAATGAGCGAATCAGCGAATCGGCGAATGAGCGAATCGGCGAATGTGGGGCGTAAGGCTTACGATGCGATTGTCATCGGGGCGGGGAGTGTGGGGGTGCCGACGGCGTTGGCGATGGCGGAGGCGGGGTTGGAGGTGCTCGTGCTCGATCAGTTCGCCAGCCAGGGGCAAGGCTCCAACAAGGCGGCCATCGGCGGCATCCGCGCCACGCACTCCGATCCGGCGAAGATTCGGCTGGGCTTGCGCACGCTGGAGATCGTCAAATCGTGGGAGGAGGTTTACGGCCACAACATCGAATGGACGACCGGGGGCTATTCGTTCGTCGCTTATCGCGAGCAGGAAGAGCAGACGCTCAAGAGTTTGCTGGAGGTGCAACAGGCCTACGGGCTGAACATTGATTGGTACGATAAGGCGGCGCTGCTGGAGATCATCCCCGACCTGAACCCGGAGGGCCTCATCGGCGGGACCTTCTCGCCGGAGGACGGCCACTGCTCGACGCTGCTGGCGGGCCACGCTTATTACGACGCGGCCAAGCGTGCCGGGGCCGAGTTCCGCTTCGGTGAGAAGGTGGTGGAGATACTCACCCGCGAGCGCGTGGAGGGTCCCCACCGCGAAATCACAGGCGTCCGCACCGACCAGGGGGTCTATCACGCGCCGGTGGTGATTAACGCCGCCGGGCCGTGGGCCAAGCACGTCGGCGCCCTGGTGGGCCTCGATCATCCCATCGCGCCCGATTCGCACGAGGCGGGCATCACCGAGCCGGTGGCGCACTTCCTCAACCCGATGGTGGTCGACATCCGTCCGGCGCCCGGCTCCAAGAACTACTACTTCTTCCAGTTGGGCAGCGGGCAGATCGTCTTCTGCATCACGCCCGATCCGCCGATCCCCGGTTTTGATCGCCGCGAGACGAGCGACTTTCTGCCGTTAGTCGCGCCGCGCATGGTCGGCCTGATGCCGCGCCTGGCGAATGTGCGCGTGCGTCGCACATGGCGCGGCCTCTACCCGATGACGCCCGACGGCTCACCGCTGGTCGGTTGGGCGCGCGAGGTTGCCGGCTACCTGATGGCCATCGGGATGTGCGGCCAGGGCTTCATGCTGGGGCCGGGCCTCGGCGAACTGCTGACGCGCATGGTCACGCAAGAACTCTCGGCGGAGGACGAAGAGGTGCTGGAGATTCTCTCGCCGTATCGCGTCTTCGAGGGCGAGGAGGCGCTGAAGTAGTCGGCGACGGGGTGTGATGCTTGATCGTCTGAAAAGGCAGCTTGCGCCGCCTGCGGATGAATCGCAGGCTAAAAGCTGAAGTCGGCTGAAGA
>JBKHCQ010000080.1:0-11400 GCA_046541755.1 Anaerolineales bacterium
CATCCACCGGCGTGTTGTAATTGTAGGCGATAAAGGTCGCCGCCGGCGAGAGATCGACCAGCACCGCCTTGCGCGCGCCCAGGCGCGAAAAAGAGCGCGGCGCCTCATCCGTCCCACGTGATGCGTCAGGCGTCACTCGTGATGCGTCATCCGTCATACGTGAGGCGTCATTTGACGTATGACTCGTGACGGATGACGGATCATAAATTGCCCCCGCATCATCCACAACATACCCCAACCCCCGCACCGCCTCGCGATCTCCGCAGAGCTGGGCCGCCACGCCCGTCATCCCCGTGCCACAGAAGCCGTCCAAGACAATATCGCCGGGATCGGTGTAGTGGAGGATGTAGCGCATAATCGCGGGATGTGGCACTTTGGTATGGTAGGAGTGCGCGTAGTAGATGGGGTTGTGCTTTCCACCGGAGACATCGGTGGCGAACGGCTCACGGTGGTAGTCGTCGGGCGTGATGCGGGATACGTCAGGCGTCATGTGATCCGTGACGGATGACTCGTGACGGATGCGCCGCCGCTCCTCCTGCCATTGGGCAATGATCTCCGGCAAAAAGGGATTGGGGCAGGCGGTGTAGGTGGGCGGATCGGAAAGGGCCAGAATATCCTCGTCCTCACCGAGAGGGAAGCCCTCGATGGCGCGGAACTCCGGGTCTTGCAGGTGCGCGCGCAGCCGGTCGCGGTACGCCTCGCGCTCGGCGTCGCGGGCGGATGGATCGTCCGTGGGTTGTTCGTTCATCAATGTGGGTTGTTGGGGCATGTTACTCCTTTTGGATTCGTGATGCGTTGGGCGTCAGGCGTCATGCGTCATTCGTCATTCGTGATGCGTCAGGGGTCGGGGACGATGGCGAGGAGGGTTTCGAGTGGGGGGAGGTCGGGGGCTGTGTGGTAGGGCGGGGATGGTTCGCGCAGGGTTTTGCCGCGCTGGTCGGGGATCATTTTGAGTAGGAGTTGAATGGTGCGGGTGAGGAGATGGGTGCGGTGTTGGTAAGCCTCCTCGTTCATCGCGTGCCGGGCTTTGAAGTACCAATCGCGGCTTTCGCGGGCGGAGCCGAGAGCATATTCGTAGAAGCGCGCCCGATCCCGGCCAGAACCACGTGAGTACCCCTCTGCGATGTTGGCGCTGACCGATCCCAGGGCGCGGTAGAGTTGGTCGCTCAAACTGCGCAACCGCCGGTTTTTTACCAGCTTGGCCGTATCCCGCCAGCCTAAATCACTGGCGAAGAGCGCCACGCGATAGGCGGCGACGGTCCATAGCGCGTCGTTCTTGATGTCATCGGGAACGGAGGTCAGCCAGTCATTGTAGTTCATGGTGTTTCCTTGTTTTATGCGTGATGCGTCATGCGTCATACGTCGCGCTGGCAAAGGAGCCGCCGATGGCATAGGGTACATCGAGCCGCTCCAGGGCCTCGGTGACCAGCAGCGTGACCGCGATTTGCTCCGTCAGCACGGGTTTTCCTCCGACGCGGGGGCGTAAGCGCGGGCGGCCAGCTCCTCTCCCAGCAGGAGATCGGCCAAGCGCCGTTGCCTTTGAGCCGGCGTATCGTCGGGGTGGCGCTGCCGCAGGCCGGCGAGCGCCAGATTGCGCACGGTTTGGCCCATCTCAGCCATAAGGGCCAACTTGCGCCAGGGCGGCATCTGTCGCAGCCGCTCAATGCGTAGGCGCTCGATCTCTGGGGCGGTATCGTTGGGCAGGGTGGTCATCATTTTGCCTCGTTCATGATTTGTCATTCGTCAGGTGGGGGAACGGGGATGGTTCGGGCGGTCTCTGTCTCGGTATCTGCTGTGGGAGGAAAGGTCACCAACACCTTGTCGGAGCCGATCCAGGAGATTTGGCGCGGCTCGAGTCCAGGGGCCATTATATCGTCGATGCGATAGGCTTGCAACGTGGGGGGTGTGGTGTTGATGATGAGATCGGCCACGAAGACCCGTGACATTGGGGGATCATAGAGGCATCCAAAGAAGGCCAGTCGTTGGCTGTCCATCGACCAGACAACGGGCGACCAGGGACAGATGTCGGTCATCGGCGTTTTGTTTTGCTGATCATCTCTCCTCAGATCCTCGGAGGTGTAACTCGCCCGCCCGGCCTGTTCCAGGGGCACGACTACGATCTTGGGCGCGCCCTGCGTCGAGAGGTAAGCCACCCACGCGCCATCGGGGGAGAGGGCGGGGTTGGCGGCGGTGAAATCATCGCGCGAGACCACCACCCAGCCATCGCGATCCGGGAGTTGGACCAACACCTGGCGTCGCTCGCCATCGGTCTGGAGAAGCAGGGACTTTTCATCCCGCGATTCCAGCAGCACCATCTGGGGGGCCGGCCGGAGGGAAACCCGCCGGAAAACCTTCCACAATTCGCCTCGATGCTGAGCGCCGAGAAGCGCCACGATTGCACCGCTGATGACGATGATCAGGATTAGGGTTAATATCCAATTTTTTGGGGATGGCTTCGATGCACCAGTTTTAATGTCTTTACTGGTTGGTTCCGTAGAGGCAGTTTCTTGTTCTTCCTTTGAGTTTCCCTCCGCTGTTACACCTGTTGATTGTTTACTTTCCTCTGTATCATGTTGTTCGGACGAGTCCAGATGAGGGGATTGTTTAGGTGTTTTCGTCATCAGGTAGTAAACCCTCGTTGTGCTCTATGTAATACTTCGAACCTTCAGGTAGTTTTCGCTTCCCTTCCCGGTCATTGCGCAACATCTCGTCGTACTTTTGCCGTGCTTCCTTAGACTCCCCTTTCTTGTGATGTTCCACTGCTTCTTCGTAATCCTGACGGGAGTCTTCTGGTAGTTTCTCACCCACCTCCGCTTCTAGCTCGTCTCTCTCAACAAGTTTATCTTTTTTCTTTGAATCACCTGGGAGTTCAAAGCCTAGATGGCTTAGATAGTATAGACCAATCGTAGTGAATATCGAACTTTTTTTCCCGCTCATAGGTTTCCCCCTTTCAATTTATTGGTTGGCTTGAGGTTCATCTTTTTTGGTCTCTAACAGAATTTCCTTAAATTGGCGTAGGTTAGATTGCGGGATGAAATGCGCGTTGACCGTCGGCCTTCCAAATAGATAGAAATCTGATATTGCGTCCCATCTCCTCCGCTCTTCAAAAAAACTTTTCGCGGGACGTAAATATAAGCTTTGCGCTAGATCATGCCGATGCCGGTCAAATGCCACCCGCACAACCGTGCCCCATTGCCGCGCGGCGATGTACATTCCCTCATAGATAAAGAAGCAGGCTATGCCTGTTGCTGCAAGGATAGCCAATGCGGGGAGGAATTGCCATAGGAATACGGATCTGTAGGCTAATTCTATCCCTATCATAGCCGTAACAACCCATGTATTTAGGAGAAAATCAAACACTGCTTTCTCTTGCGTCACGTACTTAAGAAACTCTTTATCTTCTAATACCGGCACCAAGCGAGGCCACAGAGCAATAGCATTCATACTATAGTGGGTCTCAGGGTATTCTTCAAAGGCCGCAATGGCATTGCCGATCTTAGTTGATAGAATTTCACCTCTGGAGGGGAAATCGCGCTTACGCTCCCATCCATCAGAAGCCATTTTAGCTCGTCTGTCTTTTTCACAGCTATGTAGCCACAGAAAGAAGCTCCAATTCTTGAACTTATAGCCTTCAAAGACGCGAATCAGAGGGAAATTAAAGGCGTAAAAGATATAACTCAACATCAAGGTCAACGAAATGATGATCGTGATAACTTGGGGTGTGGAGCAATCTAAATCTGGGTAGAAAGTCGGGACGATAAAATAAGCATTGATCAACACAAATAATCCCGCCGGAAACACCGTCGCAGCTTGAAGTGATTGCGCCAAAGATTTTACCGCATCTTCCAAGGCGTTGATATTTATCATAGTTCCTCTCCTTTCCCTCTCCTGTTGAAACTTAAACTCGTGACGCATGACGCATCACGCATCACGCATGACTCTCCTACTCCTCCAACTTCACCCGCGTGTTGCGCCGATCATGCCCGCGCATCGCTTGCGCCACAAACGCCGTGAATCGCTGCTCCAGCGCTTGGACGGTGCAGGGCATGCCACCCTCTTTGAGCGCCGCGAGCAGGTCGGAGTCGCGCAGCGTGAGCGCCGTGATGCCGCGCAGTGCTTGGGTGGCGGCGTCCACAAACCCGGCGGGCATAGCGGTCGCGTCGTCGGGCTGGGCCAAAAAGGCCTCGAGGGGCGCACGCTCGTCGGGGGCCATCGCCTGGCGGCTCTCTTGCGCCGCCGCACTTTCCAGCGCGTCGCGCAGCGCTTGCCGCCAGCTTACCAACAGCTCATCGAGCCGCGAATCCAGCGCGTTGAGCGTCTTTTCCGCCTGCTCGCGCCCGCTGTGCTGCGCCGGACGCAGGTGACACGTCGGGCAGGTGGGCGTCTGGTCAATCGCGCCCTCGTGGAACGTGGGGCAGGTCGGCAAGTTCCTGATGACCTGCTCCCAGCCCGACAGCTCGGCGGAAGAGAGCAGATCGATCTGGGCCAGTTGTTGGAGCGCCTTCCGGCGGGGATCATCGTAGAGGCGGACGCGCCGCTGATCGGCCTGCGGGCTGAGCACCAATTGGCGATGCAGCTTGCTGTACGCCGCAACATAATCGCGCTTGAGCGCCTCCAACGCGCGGCGCAGCGCGGGCGCCCCGCGCGTCGCTTCACCCTGGCCTATCCGGCGCAGCGTGTTGATGGTTTCATCTCGGACTTCTTTGGCTTGCTGGGACCACGGATGTTCCAGTGGCAGATTGGCCTGCGCTTCGGCCAGATAGGAGGTCAGCGGTTGCAGATCGGCCACCGCATCCAACAGGGCGCGCGCTTGCCCCACAACCTCTCGATCCGCCAGCACGTCGTGGATCTCCTTGAGCGTCATCCGCAGATTGCGCAACTTGCCGACCGTGTTAAAGCGGCGGAGTGTCTCCAGAAGTTTCTTGTAGCCCCGCACGTGCGCGAGCAAATCCGTGGAGGCCAAGGTCACCTTCTGCGCATCCGTGGGGCCTTGCACACTCCCACCCTCTATCGCCAATTTGACGTGGCGGTCGGTGAAGAGTGCCTTGTTCCAGACCTGGACGCCCTGCTGTAATTGGCCTTCTAACTTGGCCGTGGCCTCCAACTCGGCGGCGACCGTGGGCTGCAAGTGATCGCGGATCGCTTGCGCGCGGGTGTTCTCGTCGCGGATCAGGCCGGGCGGCAGCCCCAACCCCTCGAAGAGCGTCACCCATAAATTGAGCGGCAGCGTGCGCGGGGCCTTGTAGAAGCGGAAATCCACCAGATCGGCCATCGTGAAGAGCGCGGCCCGCTCCAGCGACCCCGCGTCTAACGTCTCGCGACCATCCAAATTGAGCACAATATCGCCGTGATAGACCAAGGCCAGCAGCGCGACCACAATCCACTCCGGCTCCAACTGGAATTCGTGCCCCTTTTCGACCGGCGTCACGCCGCCGGCCACCTGCTCGATCAGCTCCCCCCGGTTGACGACCTGCCCCGCCGCCTTGGCCTGCAACTTTTCTAAGTAGGCCAGAGCGTAAGGCGAATCATAGGGGCGCACATTGCCCTCCACATCCACAAGCTGTAGGCCCTCCAGCACAGCCTGCGCCAGGCGCGTGCGACCGCGTCCCGCCAGATAGCGCACCGCCTCCATCGCGCTGGTCGGGCGCGCGGCCTCCGTGATCGGCTGCTGGAGATGCGGGAAGCGGGGATAGTCCGGGTACTTCTCCTCAAAATGAGGCGCCAGCAGATGCTGCCCCACAATGCGCAGCAGATCTTCCAGATTCTGGCTGGCGGTGCTGCGCGCTTCGGCCAACACCACGCGCGCCGGTTGCGTCACACCTTCGTAGATCACCGTCATGTGGCCGATGAGATGCTCGCGCAGCCAACGCACCAATTTACGCAGATAATCATCCGCGTGATTGGCGTACTTCTGCCGATAATCCGCCGATTCATCGGCCATCGCCCGCGCCCCGGCGTAGTGGGTCACCAACTCGCGGAAATCCTGTCCCAGGCCAGTCAGCGAAATGATCACCTCATCCGGGCGCTCCGGGTTGTGCCAGTCGCGGCCCAGGTAGGGCGGCAGGATGTAGAGGTAGAAATCGCGCGGGGGCTGGGCGGTGCTGCGATCGTCGGGGGCGCCGAAGAAGAGATAGCCGGGCCGCGTGACCTTATGATCGACCCAGGGTAACTCGTAGGCCCAAATGCGATAACCGGTCACGTAGGTGGTGGTGCTCAGATTGAGCAGCCGTTGCAGCGCGTCGAAGAAGTAGCGGTTGAGATCGTCGTCGCTCAAGAAGTTGCCGCGCTCCTCGATCTTGGCCGCGAAGTCCACATCCTTGTCCACATCCAGGTAATATTGGCCATTCTCCTCGTTGTGGGTGATGTATTGCCCGCTGACTGTGCGCATAATCTCCTGGAGCGCTACCTGGACCTGCCCCAGCAAGAATTCGGCGGACGCGGCTTCGGTGGGCAGGGGGGTGTAGAGGCACAGCCCATCGCGCAACTCCTCGGCGGTCACGCCCAAAGGCGCGCGGATATCGGGCGTGGTGAGCCGTTGCACGCTGAGCGCGGCGATGATGCGCTCGGCTAACGGCAGCAGATGTTCGCGCGTGTAGGCGTGGCGCACGCGGCCCGCCAGCACCGCGCTCTTGTCGGCGACTTCGGCCACGGCGGGCAGAGCACGGAGCGAGGGATCATCGCACAGTAATGGCCAATAGTGGTCATAGGAGATGACGCCGGGGCGATCCTCGGGCACCTCCTCATCCAATCGCGCCCGCATCGCGCTGCTGAGCGTCTTGAGCACCTCACGCTTTTCCGCCACATACACCCGCTCGAAGGTCTCCAAATAGGCGGGGTGGACGGGGAAGAGTTGCGCGAAATCCTCTAACCGCTCGGCCAGCTCGCCGTAGAGGGGCGTGAATTGGCGCAGATGATCGGTGATCCAGGCCAGTTGCTCGTCATCCTTGCGCAGGAGTCGGTGGGCGACAACGTAGGCGATGTCCTCGCGCGCGATGCGCACCTGCTCAAAGCGATCGCGCACGCGGCGCAACTGTTGGGCCACAAAGGCAAAGCGCGGATTATCGAAGAGCGTCTCCTGCACGCCGCCCACAAAGCGGAAGGGCGTCAGCGCGGCGACCTCACCCAACTCGCGCAAAAAACCTAAGTCCAAAATCAACGCGCGTTCATCGCGGGTGCGCAGGTAATCCAACAACTCATCGACCACCAGCAACAGCCCATGATCGGGGTACTTCTGGCGGAAGGCCTCCACCGCCGCGATCAGCGCGTCTTTGTTGTTCGTCACCTGGTCAGCGGCGGGGAAGGTGTAGGGCGCGCCCCATGCCGCCAGCGCTGTCTCTAACTCGCGCGACAGAATATCGCGCAGGCTGCCGGTGACCCCGCCGATCTCCGTGCGCACCACCTTGAAGCGTCCGGCGATAGACGCGGCGCCCTCCTGCACTGCTGGATGATCCACCAGCGGCGCGAGATCGTCGTATTCGGCTATGCTGGAGAGCACGGCCAATAAGTGCGATTTGCCGGTGCCATAATTTCCCACGATGAGGACGCCCTTGTTATCCTGCGGACGCTCAAATTGCAACTGGGGCAGCACCAGGTTCACCAAGTGCTCGGCCATCCGATCCGAGATGACATAGGTCTCCACAAGTTGGCGCGCCAGCGTCTTTTCATCGGCTTCCCGCAGTTGGATGATGGATTCAATGGGGTCGAATTGGACAAGATCGCGATAGTACATCAAGGTCTCCTTTTTGTGCGTTATGCGTCATTTGACCCGTGACGTATGACGCATCACATTACTATATTCCGGTAATATTAATCTGGGGGTGGCGCCATGTGCGATAGTGCGTGTGTTCAGGTACGGCGTAGGCCAAGATGTCGTTCTCGTAGGCGCCGGGCCAAAGGACCATAAGGGGCGTCAACTTTCCCAAGGTGCGGAACAAGCGCAGTGGATCTAGACGCAACGATGGCTCAAAGAGCAATGGGATGTCGGCGCACAGGATCGGGCTTGGGGCGTGCTGACGCACTGTTTTTATGAGCCAGCGTTCCGCGTGGCGTGGGCGCTGTTGGGGCGCGATGGGGAGCAGGACCGCGCTCAAGTTCGATCCCACGTGCAGCGTTTCTCCTTCGCAGTAAGCTTGCAGCGTTGGCGCAACATCACGCAAACGGGCGCACTCGCGTTCCACCACCAACAAACAGTGGGGCGACTGAACGTTCAGCCAGTGGATTACGGCATCTTTAAGTTGTCGATTCTGCGTCACGCGCCCACCTTATGATGCGAAAGCTTGATCAATAACGTAGTGGCGGTGTGATTATCCTCTATCGCCTCTCCTGACTTTAATTTAGCACAAGGTGTGATGCTTGTCAAAAGCAATTTATAGTTGACGCTCTGAGATTTGTGCGGCGCCCTGTTCCAAAGCTCCCCTTGCACTGCCCCCTTCGACTTTGGTATAATTGAAGTAGTAACCGCACCTTACAACCTCACATACCTGACCTGCCCCGCGCTCGACGCGGGGCGCCCCTGATTGCGCGCCCTTATTTGTCGTACAAGCCCCAGCGGGGCATCTGACGTTTTCACGCCCACGCCAGATGCTGCCCGCGTGGGGCTTTTGCGTGCCTGGCATCCGCGGTCTCGGAATGCGCCTTGCTCCCCAAGGCATATTCCGAGGCTACGGCCTCCATCCGGCGCAAGGTTCTTTAACCTTGCGTACCGTGGGCAAACCGCACCGAAAGCCGCGCAACGCTGACCCACTCGTCCGGCCCAACACGTAGGTTCAGCGCGGGGCCACGCCGCCACAGCGACGTCCCGCGTCCAGGCCCGCGGCGATGGCCGAAGCGCCATCCATCGCCACGAGGATCGCAGAGAGTTCACCCCTGCCCTTTCTTACGCCAGAATCTTGAACAGAATATCCAGATGTTTCGCCGCCGTCTCGACCGTCATCAGCGGTTGGGCTTGACCGTCGAGGCAATCGAGGAAGTGGCGGATAATCGCCATGGTGTCGTCTTCCGCGCCGGTCATATCCACCGACAGGGTCTTTTTGCGCGGCTCGCCGTCCTCATCCTCAATGTAGAAGTACTCGATGTCGTCGCTGTCCCAGGTGGGGAACTGGAAGCGCAGGCCGCCCCGTGTGCCGTACAGGCGCGTCTCGTTGGGCGTTTCGGCGTGGACGCCCGCGCCGCGCTCGTAGTAGTAGGTCAGCCCGCCGCTGAACTCCAGCCAGGCCGCCCCGTGCTGCTCCACATCGCTAAATGCGACTAAGGCGCTCATGTCGCGTAGGTCATTGCGGCTGAAGCTGCGCACCGAACGCAACGCCGGCGCATCGTTGAGCAGACCGAGGTGAAAAGAAAGATCGTAGACGCCCGTATCGATGAAGGGGCCGCCGCCCGCCAGCGATTTGTCCATCGCCCACGCGCCCTTCGGGTTGTATTCGATGAACGTGCCGCGCATCAGGTGATTGTGATGGATGTGATAGATCTGCCCCAGTTCGCCGCTATCGATGAGCTGCTTGATGAATTGGAACTTGCGCGTCAGGCGGGTGTGGCGGCAGGAGGCTTCCAGCACCAATCGCTCCGGCGCTTTTCGCACCGCCGCGACGATTTTCTCCACGCTGGCGGGTGATTCGGCCATGGGTTTTTCGAGCAGTACCTCTTTGCCGGCGTCCAGGGCGGCGACCAACTGTTTGGCGTGCAGGTAGGGTGGGGTGGCGATGATGACCGCCGCCACCGCCGGGTCGGCCAACACCTCGCGGTAATCTAACGTCCACCGCTCGACGCCAAATTCCTCGGCGGCGGCGCGGGTGGTGGCCTCGCTGGCGCTGTTGACCCAGGCAATGCGGGCGCGTTCATCCTTTTGCAGGCGGCGCATGAGCATTTTGCCGTACATGCCCGCGCCGATGATGCCAATGTTATAGGGTTTCATTGTCTTCTCCATGTTCTCTCCATGTTTTCTCCAATCAAAAGCTACTGAGGTGCAACGCACTTCTGGGCTACCCCCCCGGCATATACGGTATGAGGTGTTGCCTTTCCTGCAGTTCAAGTGCGTTGCACCTTATGTCCTTTCCAATCAAAAGCTACCGTTATCAACTCTGTGTCCGGCTCGGCCAACTCCACATACGTCTCTGGCGCGGAACTGGGCGCGCGCACGTCGGTGATCAGCGCGTCGAGGTTCAACTTGCCGCGCGCTATCACATCTAACATGGCGCGAATGTCACGCGGCTGGACATCACGCGGGACGTAAAACGAGAGTTCCTTCATGAAGACCGCCTGATACGGCAGGCTGAATTCCCCGGCGTAACTGCCCTGGATGACCACCCGCGCGCCCCAATCCGCCGCGTCATCCCAGGGTTTGTCTTTGGCCGCCTCAATCGCCTGCGCCAGCACAACGGGCGCGCCGGTCGCGTCCACGACCACATCCGCGCCGTGGGGGAAATATGCCCGAAAGGCCGCGCCCACATTCCCCTGGGGCACGAAAGCCTCCAACCCGGCTTGGTGGGCCATCGCGACGCGATAGGGCGACAAATCCGCCGCGACAACGCGCGCCCCACTCAGGGCGTGCAACTGCGCCGCCAGCAGTCCAATCGCGCCTAGACCGATCACGGCCACCGTTTCGTGGAGCTTGGGCCGCGCCAGGCGCGCGCCGCGATAGGCAATCGCCGCCAGTTTGGCCGCGGTGGCATGGAGAGGATTGACGCCGACCGGGAGCGGATACACATCCCGTTCCGGTCGCACGCCATAGGCAACATGACCACCCCAGGCGAGGTTGACGCTGGCTTTGCTGGCGCCCTCGCAGAAGACGCGCGTCCCTTCGGGCAGGGATGCGCCCGGCCCGCGCTCGACCACGCGCCCGACCATCATGTAGCCGGGAATGAAGGGAAATATCGTTCCCTTCTCTTTCCCGGCCCGGCAGCGCAGTTCTGTGCCGGGGCTGATAAGGGTGTACTGGCTCTCAATCAACACCTCGCCCGCCTCAGGGCGCGGGATTTCGACGGTCTCCAACGCGACCTGGTGGGGAGCCGTAAAAAGAATGGCGCTTGTTTTCATCGATTCTCCTGTGATTCTCCTGTCCAGTAGTTACTCCTTAACTTTGTTGCCCTGGGGAAATTATACATCCAAGCACGGGATTTATTAATGAGCGCTCTACAAGGGCAAACGAAGCAGTTCCGATGTATCCGAAAGGCACGAGATAGTGCGCCAAGCATTTTATCGCCCGCATCAACCCCAGCTTCGTTGCCGCGACTTCAGCCGCGAACCATCGGCCGATATCCAAAGTGCGTTAAAACGCACTGGGGTAGCTTTTTCAAGCGATCCCCTATCGATTCCTTTTTTAGACAATGATGGAAACCCGACTATAATGGTGATGGTAAAAAGCATGAGAAATATCATCCGCTACCCGGCGACGAACGCCCAATA